>NZ_WIVQ01000015.1:0-72300 GCF_009600545.1 Pseudomonas sp. FSL R10-1339
GCATCGATGGCGCCGCCACCCGCCAGAATCAGCGGGTGTTTGGCCTGGGCCAGAAGCTGGCCCATCTGTTCAATGGCAGCAGGCGCGGCGCCGGGGCGGGCAATGCTCACCGGCAGGCTGGCGAGCAGGGCGTCGGCATTCTCCACCAGCACGTCCAGAGGTATTTCAATATGCACCGGCCGCGGTCGGCCGGCCTGAAACAGGGCAAAGGCCCGGGCCAGTACGCCTGGTAGTTCCGTCGCCGACATCAGCGTATGGGAAAACGCCGCCACCCCGGCCACCAGCGCGCTCTGGTTCGGTAGCTCGTGCAGCTTGCCGCGCCCGCCGCCCAGTTGGCTGCGCGACTGCACACTGGAAATCACCAGCATCGGGATCGAGTCGCCATAGGCCTGGCCCATTGCGGTGGTGATATTGGTCATTCCCGGCCCGGTGATGATAAAACACACCCCCGGTTTGCCGCTGGTGCGTGCATAGCCGTCGGCCATAAAGCCAGCACCCTGCTCATGACGCGGGCTGATGTGGTTGATCGTCGAACCGGCCAGCCCTCGATACAGCTCAACGGTATGCACTCCCGGAATGCCGAACACCTGTTCGACCCCGTACGCCTCCAGCAACTTGACCAATACTTCGCCGCACGTCGCCATGTGTCCTGTTCCTTTTTTGTTCTGGAAAAGACCATTGAAACGGCCGGCTGTGGTACGCACAACGCAAACGTGCTCATACTAGCCATGTCCTGGACTCATGGCTGACCATTGATGAAACGCCTTCCACCACTTCCTGCGCTGCATACGTTTTTGATCACGGCCCAGTGCTGCAACTTCACCCGTGCCGGCGAACAGTTGCATATCACCCAAGGGGCGGTGAGCCGACAAATTGCCGGGCTGGAAGAGCATCTGGGTTACCCGCTGTTCCACCGCCAGGCCCGTGGGCTGAGCCTGACCGAGCAGGGCCAGGCGCTGTACCCGCGTATCGAACAGGTATTCGACCTGATTGGCGAGGCCGTGGAGTACGCCAGCATTCGCCGTACCCCGCTGCAGATCAAGGCACCCACCTGCATGCTGCGCTGGCTGCTACCCAAATTGCTGCATTGGCAAACATTGCGCCCGGATGTGCCGGTGGAACTGACCAGTAGTGTGCAGCACGGGGTGGATTTTCGCCGTGAGGCGTTTGATGCGGCAGTGGTGTACAGCCCGCAGCCAGGGCCCAAGCGACAGGGCAGGCACCTGTTTGACGAACAACTGACCCCGGTGTGTGCCCCGCAGCTGCTGGAGGGTCGCGATGCCATCAACCAGCTGGGCGATCTGACGCAGCACACCCTGCTACATCCCAGCCGAGACCAGCAGGACTGGACCCAGTGGCTGAATGCGGCGGGGGGCGAGGTGTCGGCGATCCGCAAGAGCCAGTACTTCGACACCCTGGACCTGGCCATGACCGTTACCGCCCAGGGCAACGGTGTTGCGATAGGCGACTGGTCATTGATTGGCGACGACCTCAAGGCAGGCCGACTGGCCATGCCTTTCGATTTCAAAGTGCATACCGGCGCCGCCTACCTGCTGGTGTGCTCACCACGCCACGAGGCGTCTGCGCCGTTGCGCGAGTTGCTGGACTGGCTGGTGGAGCAGACGCGCTGCACGGATTAACCCTGTATCGATACAGCCCATTCTCCTGGTGCGGAAAAAATCGCTGTAACAGTTTAAAGGGGGTATTTCTTGAGTAAATGGGGTAAAAACAGTCAATAAAGCCCCATTTAATCCTTTGGATTACCCTATTTAAGGACGTTTATGCACTCGCTCACCGTCGAACATCTGACCCAACTTCGCTTTGACGGCCTGCAGCTTTCAACCCTGAGGGCGCTGGGCGAGTACAGGGGCAAGCAAAAGCTGTTTGTCGCCCAATCGGCAGAAGCGCTCGCAGATCTCAAGCAGCAGGCAGTAATTGAGTCCGCAGAATCATCCAGCCGTCTGGAAGGCGTAATCGTTTCGCCCAGCCGCCTGAAATCCTTGATGATCAAAAATGCCCAGCCTAAAAGTCGCTCCGAGCAGGAAGTTGCCGGCTATCGGGATGCGCTGTCGCTGATACACGAAGCCTGCGATGCCATGCCTTTCTCGGAAGGCACGGTACGCCAGTTACATACGATTCTTTATCGATACTTGCCACAAGAGGGAGGCAGCTGGAAATCAACCAACAACGACATCATCGAGCGTCATCCTGATGGTAGTCTCAGGGTGAGATTCACACCCACTCCCGCTCATCTGACGCCGATGGCCATGAGTGATCTGCTAAGCCGCTATTACAGCGCAAATCAGCAAAAACTTGCCGATCCACTGGTTTTGGTTCCGTTGTGTGTTTTGGACTTTTTGTGTATCCACCCCTTTGCAGACGGCAACGGTCGCGTTGCACGCCTGCTGACTCTCTTGCTGCTCTATCAGTTTGATTACGTCGTAGGCCGTTTCATCAGCCTTGAGCGGATTTTTGAAGACAGCAAGGAGAGCTATTACGAAACCCTGGAGGCCAGCTCTGTTAATTGGCATTCAGGCACTCACGATGCAGGGCCTTGGCTCAATTACTTTTGGGGCGCGCTGATCAAAGCCTATAAAGAGTTTGAAGCGCGGGTTGGAACCATCGAGAAAAAGTACGGTAACAAGAGCAGCCGCGTTCGCATAGCCGTACTGAACCGTTCACTGCCCTTTTCAATCAGCGAGATTGAGCAGGCATGCCCCGGTACGAGCCGAGACACGGTGCGCCTGGTGTTACGCGCTTTGAAATCCGAAGGTTTGATTGAGTCCACCGGCAAGGGGCGAAGCGCGAAATGGCGCAATCGCCCCGTACCCTGAAACTTAATACCCCACCGTAAAGCGCTGGCGGGAATGCTTGGGCTGTTCGACCTCATCGAGCATGGCGATGGCAAAGTCGGCGAAGCTGATCCAGCTTTTGCCTTCGCTGTTGATCAGCAGGCGGTCGCTGCCCAGACGGAACTTGCCCGTGCGTTCGCCTTCGACAAATTCGGCCGAGGGTGACAGGAAGCTCCAGTCCAGGTCTTTTTCGCCGCGCAAGGTGTCGAGGTAGACGCCGCCTGCCGTGGCTTCAGGCCGGTATTCGTCGGGGAAGCCCGGGCTGTCGATGACTTTGGTGTCACCCGGCAGCAACAGTGAGCCTGCACCGCCCACAAACAGCAGGCGTTTGACCCCGGCTTTTTTTACCGGCTCGATAATGGCCGAGGCCGGCAGGGTCGAGAAATGCGCGGCGCTGAGCACCACATCATGGCCAGTGACGGCATCTTGCAGGGCCTGGGCGTTGTTGACATCGACATCCTTGACCACCACTCCCGTACGCTCACCCAGTTTTTTCGAGGCATTGCGGGCAATGGCCGTGACGCTGTGACCACGACGCAGGGCTTCTTCCAGCAGTTGGCTGCCGGCACGACCGGTAGCCCCGATGATTGCGATTTTGCTCATGATATTCTCCAGTGAGTAGGTAGTAGCGTTCACCACTTCATTTCGCCTTTGGCCACCTTGGCACTCAGTTCCAGCGAAGATTCTTCGCCCAGGTCCGGGTAGCGTTTTTTCATGGCCGCTATCAATTCGCCCGAGTTGCGGGCCTTGAGCGCCTCTTCGTCAAACGCCTTGATGTAGTCGCGGGTGAAGTACACCGCTTTCAACGAGCGGTCGCTGTCACCCAGGTAATGGCCCGGTACCACGATTTTCGGTTGCAGGCTGTCGATACGTTTAAGGGTGGCCAGCCATTGCTTGTGCGATTGCGGTGTCTGGGTGTCGGCCATCCATACGTGCAGGTTGTCGGCCACTACCACTCCGCCCACCACCGCCTTGATGGAAGGGATCCATACAAAGGTGCGGTCCGGTTGACGTCCGCTCAGGCCGACGATATCCAGTTCACGCCCTTCAAGGTCCAGGGTGTTGCCCTTGAGCACCTGCGGCACGATCAACTGTTGCGGCATATCGGCCCCCATCTGCGGGCCCCAGAACGCCAGCTTGGCGTCTTTGGTCTGGTTGATATGCTCAACCACCGGCCCCGGGGCCACCACCTTGGCGTCAGGGAACGCCTGGGTCAGGGTCTCCAGGCCGAAGTAGTAGTCCGGGTCGCCGTGGCTGATATAGATGGTGGTCAGGTGTTTGCCGCTGGCGCGAATCTTGTCGACCACCTGGCGGGCCTGGGCCTTGCCAAATTGGACATCGACCAGGATGGCGTCCTTGTCACCACTGATCAGCACCGAAGAAACCGGGAAAATCGCCGCTGCACCGGGGTTGTACACGTCAAGGGTCAAAGGCGCCGGGGCCGCCGCCGCATGGGCTGCAAAACCCAGCATTGCAGCGCTGAGGGCAAAACGGCGAAGGGTGGAAAATCCGCTCATGGGTGATTCCTGAATCAGTGGCCAGGGTTGGCGATGGACAGAGCTTAGTTGCCCGATCGCGAACTAAAAATGCGATGCTTGAACATAGTTTGTTTCAGATATCGGGCAGATCATGGATCGTCTTATTGCAATGCGGGTGTTTGTCACCGTCGTCGACCTCGGTAGCCAGTCTGCGGCAGCCGACCACCTGGATCTGTCGCGCCCCGTGGTGTCGCGTTACCTGGCCGAACTTGAAGAGTGGGTGGGCGCACGCCTGATGCACCGCACCACGCGCAAGCTGAGTCTGACGGCAGCGGGCAATGAAACCCTGCCGCGCTGCCGGCAGTTGCTGGAACTGGCCGACGACATGCAGGCCGCGGTGGAGGTGCCCAGTGATGCGCCGCGGGGGCTGTTGCGGATCAGCGTCAGCACCTCGTTCGGCCAGGCGCAATTGGCGGCGGCAGTCACCGACTACGTACGGCTTTACCCCCAGGTCAGCATCGACCTGCAGATGCTCGATCGTACCGTGAACCTGGTGGATGAACGCATCGACCTGGCAATTCGTACCAGCAATGACCTGGATCCGAGCCTGATTGCCCGCAAGCTGACCGTTTGTCGCTCGGTGCTGTGCGCATCCCCGGCCTATTTACGCCAACACTCGGCGCCGCAGCAGGTCGATGACCTTAGTGGGCACAACTGCCTGACCCATTCCTACTACGGCAAGAGCATGTGGCATTTCACCTGCGAGGGTGAGGAGGTGTCGGTACCGGTGCAGGGCAATATCAGCGCCAATGAAGCCAGCACCCTGTTGAGTGCCACACTGGCTGGCGCGGGAATTTCGCTGCTGCCCAGCTATCAGGCCGGGGTGTTTGTACAGCGCGGTGAGCTGGTGCGCCTGTTGCCCGAAGCAGAACCGCGCCTGATGAACATCTACGCGGTGTACGCCTCACGTAAACATATGCCGGCCACGCTGCGCAGCATGCTCGACTTCCTCGCCGAGCGCTTTACCGACGAACCGGTGTGGGATAAATATCTATAGATACGCTGTTGCAGATCAAGCCCTATTGTGGGAACGAGCCTGCTCGCTCCCACAAGTGCAGTTTTCCCTCGCTGCAGCGGCTACAGGAATTACATGTCTAGTCCATTTGAAGGATGAAATCGGGCACGACCACTCGTACAACTGGCATGGCAAGAACCTGTGTCTGAACTAGCCTCAAAGCTGTGACGTCAAGGGAGCCAATGCCATGACTACCAAAACAAAAACAACATGTATGACTGTTTTTATCGTTTTCGCTGCCGCTGTCCTGTTTGCAAGCGCTTGCTACCGCGCCGAGCAAACCCGCCAGGCAGCCGGATTGATCGCCAGTTGCAATGGCGCGCACTGCAATGCCATGTTCAGCGCTCTGAGGTAGGATGCCCCGGAGTGTCAGGGCGGGCTGATTATGTCAGTCCGCCCGGTTCGAAAAGTACTGGGTGATGTCCCACTCAGGCGTCGGAAAAACCGCGCAAAGTACGCCGGATCTGCAAAACCCAGGCTATCAGCCACTTCGCTGATGGTCATCGGTGTATAAATCAAATGACGCTTGGCCTCCAATAACAACCGCTGGTGAATGATCTGCAACGCCGACTGTCCCGCCAGCTCGCGGCAGATGCTGTTCAAGTGCGCCACTGAAATCCCCACCTGATGTGCCAACTGCTCAACACTGGGCTGCTGGCGAAACTGCGCCTCGACCCGTTGATTGAACAGGCCCAGATACTCGTGCCCCCGTGGTAGCAACTGTCGCGCCTCACGCCGCTGGAGCACCTGGCGTGCCACCCACACCAACAGCACGCTGACCAGCGACTGCAGCAGCATTTCGCGGGCAGGGCGTACGCTGTCGTATTCGCTTTGCAGCTCACTGAACAGGTTGTTGAGGTAATCACTGTCCTTGCCTGCGGGGTAACTGGCGACCCGCTGCAACAGACTGATGTTGTCGCCCAGCTGGGCTTGCAACTGCGCCACCAACGGCGCGGCCAGGGTCAGGACAAAGCCTTCTACGTTGGGCGAAAACTCAAACCCGTGCACGCACAAAGGCGGGATAACCTGAACCGCCGATTGCTCCAGGATATGGCGCTGCCCCTCGACCTCAACCTGCGCCCGACCCTGGTGGACATAGAGCAACTGGCACAGGTCGGCGTGCCTGTGCGGGCGGATCTCCCAATCGTGGACGCGGCTGCGCAGCGATATGGTTTCGCAGTGCAGCAGATCGGGGCCAAGCCGGTCTTGCTGCTCGCCATAAAGCTTGAACACCGGGACTGAAGGAATCATTGGCGTCGTACCTGTTGTCGTATCGTCGGCCGATAATCGCACTAATTGGCGAAAAGTACCGGTAATCCCAGGGTTATCACCTTCAATTGCTGCTCTCGCAAGCGAAAAATACAGGCACTAACCTATAAGAATCTACTCACCCCTTGGGGTCGAGTCTGCGAGAGACAACAATAATGAGAACTCAAGTCGCTATTATCGGTGCCGGTCCTTCAGGGCTGCTGCTTGGCCAACTGCTGCACAACGCCGGGATTGATAACGTCATCATCGAGCGCCAGACCGGCGAATATGTCCTCGGGCGGATTCGCGCCGGGGTGCTGGAGCAGGGCATGGTCGACCTGTTGCGCCAGGCCGGTGTCAGCCAGCGCATGGACGCCGAAGGGTTGGTGCATGCGGGCTTTGAGCTGGCGCTGGATGATCGCCAGGTGCATATCGACCTCAAGGGCCTGACCGGCGGCAAGACCGTGATGGTCTATGGCCAGACCGAAGTCACCCGCGACCTGATGGACGCTCGCGAGGCCGTCGGCGCACAAACCCTTTACAGCGCCAGCAACGTCCAGCCCCACGATATGAAAACCGATACGCCTTATGTCACCTTCGATAAAGAGGGCGAAAGCTGGCGCCTGGACTGCGATTACATTGCGGGCTGCGATGGTTTTCACGGGGTGGCGCGCCAGTCGATTCCGAGTGATGTACTGAAAATTTTCGAACGGGTGTATCCCTTCGGCTGGCTCGGTGTATTGGCCGAGACTCCACCGGTCAATGACGAACTGGTGTATGCCCGCCACGAGCGCGGTTTTGCCCTGTGCAGTCAGCGCTCGGCCAGCCGTAGCCGTTATTACCTGCAGGTTCCTGCTGGGGAGAAGGTCGAGGACTGGTCCGACCAGCGCTTCTGGGACGAGCTGAAAACCCGCCTGCCCACGGCTCTGGCCGAACGCCTGGTGACCGGGCCTTCCCTCGAGAAAAGTATCGCGCCGCTACGCAGTTTTGTCGTTGAGCCGATGCAGTACGGGCGCCTGTTTCTGCTGGGGGATGCCGCTCATATCGTGCCGCCGACCGGGGCCAAGGGTTTGAACCTGGCGGCCAGCGATGTCAGCACCCTGTTCACTATGTTGTGCAAGGTCTACACCGAGGGCCGCACCGACTTGCTGGAGCGCTATTCCGAGGTGTGCCTGCGGCGTATCTGGAAGGCCGAGCGCTTCTCTTGGCGGATGACCTCGATGTTGCACCGTTTTCCGGACAGCGACGGCTTCAGCCAGCGCATTACTGACAGCGAGCTGGCGTATTTCGTCGACTCCGAGGCAGGCCGCACCACCATTGCAGAAAATTACGTCGGGCTCCCTTACGAAGCTATCGAATAGGATCCTATCGAGTACACTGAGGGCCATCCGATACAAGCTTCGCCTACAGGTGTTCACGTGACCAGTCTGAACCAGCCTCCCCAGGCCAAACCGGCCATTCGCAGCATTTTGATTGCCCTGATGCTGGCGATTTTTCTGGGGGCGCTGGATCAGACCATCGTCGCCGTCTCCATGCCCGCCATTTCCGCCCAGTTCAAGGATGTCAGCCAGCTGGCGTGGGTGATTTCCGGCTATATGGTGGCCATGACCGTGGCGGTGCCGATCTACGGCAAGCTCGGTGACCTGTACGGGCGCCGCCGCCTGATGCTGTTCGGCATGGGCCTGTTTACCCTGGCTTCGCTGTTTTGCGGGCTGGCACAGAACATGGAGCAGTTGGTGCTGGCGCGGATCATTCAGGGCATTGGCGCCGGCGGGATGATTTCGGTCAGCCAGGCGATCATCGGCGATATCGTCCCGCCCCGTGAACGCGGCCGCTACCAGGGGTACTTCAGCAGCATGTATGCCCTGGCCAGCGTTGCCGGGCCGGTGCTGGGCGGTTATATGACCGAGTACCTGTCATGGCGCTGGGTATTCCTGATCAACCTGCCGCTGGGGCTGGCGGCCTGGTGGATCTCCCACCGTACCCTGGTCGGCCTGCCGGTGCCGCAGCGCAAACCCGTGATTGACTACCTGGGCACTATGTTGATGATCCTGGGCCTGACTTCACTGCTGCTGAGCATCACCTTTATCGGTCAGGGCCAAAGCTGGCATGACCAACAGGTCGCAGGCTTTCTGGTGGTGGCGCTGATCGCCCTGGCGCTGTTTGTCTGGCATGAACGGCGCACGCCAGAGCCGTTGCTGCCCATGCACCTGTTTGCCAACCGCCATGCGGTGCTGTGCTGGTGCACGGTTTTTTTCACCAGTTTTCAGGCTATTTCGCTGATTGTGTTGATGCCGCTGCGCTATCAGAGCATCACTGGCGCCGGTGCCGACAGCGCGGCCCTGCACCTGTTGCCGCTGGCCATCGGGTTGCCGATGGGGGCTTATTTTGCCGGTCGCATGACTTCGGTAACCGGGCGCTACAAACCGATGATCTTGAGCGGGGCGGCGCTGATGCCCCTGTCCATTTTGGGCATGGCATTCAGCCCGCCCGGCGCCGAGTTGTTGAGCGGGGTGTTTATGCTGTTCAGCGGGATAGCTTCCGGCATGCAGTTCCCGACGTCGCTGGTGGGCGCGCAGAACTCGGTGCAACAGCATGATATTGGCGTGGCGACCAGCACCACCAACCTGTTTCGTGCCCTGGGCGGGGCGATGGGGGTGGCCTTGATGTCGGCCCTGCTGCTGGCATTGCTGCATGACTCGTTACCGGTACCGGTCATGGGCCAGCCGCTGATTGGCGAAGGCAGCTCGGGCAATGTACTGCTCGACAGTCTGAGCGCGGTTCAGGGGCCGGCGCTGCAAAGCCTGAGAGCAGAACTGCTGCTGACCTTCCGTCATCTGTTGAGCATCAGTGCGGCAGTGTCATTGCTGGGGCTGGCGGCGGCGCTGGCGATGCCCGACCAGGTACTGCGCGGGCGTGAGGACAAGGCGCGCTAGGGCTGAACAAAAGCCCCGCGTCCCTCTCCCGAAAGGCCAGGGGGGTGGTTTATTCGGCACTTAAAAATGCTTCACGCGCCAACCCGTGGCGTTGCATTTTCTCATTCAGGGTACGTCGCGGCAGCTGCAGCTCATTGAGCACTGCCTTGATATCACCTTTATGCCGGGTCAGCGCCGCGCGCAGGCACTGCGCCTCGAAGGCTTCCTGTTGCGCCACCAGTGATTGCCCCGCGTCGGTGTCGGGCAATTGCGGCTCGCCCAAACCCAGCACATCCCGCTCGGCTACGTTGGCCAGCTCGCGCACATTGCCTGGCCAGGCATGGCTGAGCAGACGCGACAGCTGCGGGCCGCTCAGCACTTGTGCACTGCGCCCCAGGCGTTCAGCGGCATTGCGTGAAAAGGCGTCGTACAACAAGGGAATATCCTCGCGCCGCTCACGCAGCGGCGCCAGGCGTAATTCGGCCACGGTCAGGCGATAGGCCAGGTCTTCACGAAAGCGTCCGGCGCGGGCTTCGTCGAGCAGGTCGGGTTTGGTGGCGGCAACCACCCGCAAGTTCACGTTGATGCTCTGGTTGGAGCCCAGACGCTCGAGTTTTTGCTCCTGCAGCACTCGCAGCAGTTTGGCTTGCTGGGCCAGTGGCATGCTTTCGATTTCATCCAGAAACAAGGTGCCACCATCGGCGTACTCCAGCTTGCCGATGCGCTTGCCCTGGGCGCCGGTAAAGGCGCCGCTTTCATGGCCGAACAATTCGGCTTCAAACAGTTGCTCGGGGATTGCCGAGCAGTTGAGGGCCACAAAGGGCTTGTCGGCACGTGGGCCAAAATCATGCAGGCAGCGGGCGACCAGCTCCTTGCCGCTGCCGGTCTCGCCGCGAATCAACACATTGACGGGCAGAGGCGCCAGTTCCAGGACCTGACGGCGCAAGGTCTGCAAGCTGCGCGATACCCCAAGCAGGCGCCCGTCGATCTGCTCACGCAGGTCTGCCTGCTCATGCAAACGGCGGTTTTCCAGTACCAGTTGGCGCTTTTCCAGCGCGCGGCGCAGGCTGCTGAGCAGGGCTTCGGGGCTGAAGGGCTTTTCCAGAAAGTCGTAGGCACCATCACGCATGGCCTCCACGGCCATGGGTACATCGCCATGGCCGGTCAGCAAGATCACCGGCAAATCCGCGTCCAGTTGCTGCAACCGGGTCAGCAGGGCCAGGCCGCCCATGCCCGGCATGCGCACATCGCTGACAATCACTCCGGCAAAATGCGCAGGCAACCGGTGCAGACAGTCTTCGGCGTTGTTGAAAAGCTGCACGTCAAAGCCGCTCAAGCTCAGCCACTGTTCGACGGCATTGCGAATACTGGCCTCATCATCGACCACGATCACCGAGTTGAGCATGTCTCAAGATTCCTGTGCGATGGGCAGTGTCAGCGTGAATTGCGCGCCATCAACGTGATTGCAAGCAGTCAGGCGACCACCGATTTCATGAACAATGGCGTATGACACCGCCAGGCCCAAGCCTAATCCATCGCCCACGGGTTTGGTGGTGAAGAACGGGTCGAAAATTTTACCCAAATATTCATCGGCAATTCCGCCGCCGCTGTCAGTGACGGTCAGGCGCCACAGTTGCTGGTCGGCTTCGATACGGATCTCAAGGTGTTTACGCGGTTTGTCGCCCATGGCGTCCAGGGCATTGCGCAGCAGGTTGATCAGTACCTGCTCCAGGCGAATTGCGTCGCCACGCACCCAGGCCGGACGCTGCAGATTGACGCGCAAGTCGATCTGTTCGTCCTTCAGGCGCGGCTCCAGCAGTTGCAGGGACTGATCCACCACATTAGCCAGATCCAGTTTTTCACGCAGGCCGCTGGGGCTTTGCCTGGCGTAGGTTTTCAGGTGGCCGGTGAGGGCGGCCATACGTGTGAGCATCTGCTCCAGGGGTTCCAGGGCTTTGTAGGCGTCATCGATACGACCGTGATCGAGCAACAGGCGCAAGGTCGCCAGCTGCATGCGCTGGGCGGTGAGGGGCTGGTTGATTTCATGGGCCAGCGCCGCTGACATTTGCCCCAGCGCCGCCAGTTTGGCGGATTGCACCAGGCCATCCTGGGCGGTGCGCAGATCCCGGGTACGGGCCTCGACCAGTTGTTCAAGTTCTGCCCGATTGCGCTGGCGCAAACGGGCGAGCCGCCAGCGCTGGAGTAAAAACAGCCCCAGAAATACCAGCGTCAGCCACAGGCCGATTGCCGCCAGGGCGGCATTGCGGCTGTCTTCGGCCGGTATTGCCGGGCGACGCAGCAAGTGCAGCGTCCAGCCCTCGATGTTCAGGGGTTGCGAGCCCCACAGGTAGTCGGCCTGGCCCTGCGGGCCATTGACGCGGCTCAGGTAGCTGTTTTCACCAAAACTGTGCAAGGTCTGCGAGGTCATCAGCGTTAGCGGTTGCTTGTCGTATTGTCGCGTCACGCTGATGGCGCTGCGGTCGCGGTCGTTCAGCTCGCGCAGGTGGCGATAGCGCCAGCCGGGCTGATTGGCAATAAATACAATGCCCCGGTTGTCACTGACCAGCAGCGTGTCGCTGCCGTGGCTCCACTCGCGCTCCAGTTCCGGAAACTCCAGTTTGACCACCATGGCGCCCAGAAACCGGCCGTCGGCACCCTGTACCGCGCTGGACATAAAGTAACCCGGTATGCCGCTGGTTACGCCCACGGCATAAAAGCTGCCGGTACCCTGGCTGCGTGTCTGGCTGAAATACGGGCGGAACGCGTAGTTGTGACCGACGTAACTATTGGACGTGTTCCAGTTGCTGGCGGCTACTGCCAGGCCGGTGCTGTCGAGCAACTCCAGTGTCGAAGATTGTGCTGCACCGTTGATACGTTCCAGCTTGCGGTTGAGCAGCGCCTGCACCTGTGGCGTCATGGGGTGCGCCAGTGCGTCCGACAACTCCGGGTCCAGTGCCAGTACGGCTGGCAGGGCGCGATAGCGTTCGATCACCGTGTACAGCGAATTGGCATACAGGCTCAATTGTTCAGGCCCGCGCCTGGCGCTCTCTTCCAGTGCGTGCTGTTTGGCCTGACGCATCGCCCAGCCGCCAGCCAGAATGGCTCCGGCCAGGATCAACAGGCAATACAGCGCCAGACGCAGGGCGCGAGACGTCACAGGCATGGTGGCAAACCGTTCGAACAGGGGCGCGCACGATAGCATGGCGGGCGTATCCCGCGGCCACAGGGCAACGGGGTCAGGCTTTTATCGCCACCACGCTGAGCAGTTGCCCGTCCAGCAGGCAAAACTGCGCATCCAGCTCACTGCCATGTTGCCACTCAGGTGACAAGTCGGTGAGCAGGCGCAGGCGTACATGCCCTTGGGGGGTCCAGTTCAACACTTCGGCGTGTTCAAAGTAGAAGCGTTTTTGCACCAGCGGGTATAGCGCCTTGAACAGGCTTTCCTTGACCGAAAACGTCAAGGTGACCAGCAGCGCAATCTGATCTGCAGGCCCGGCGGCCATACGCACAAGCTCATCGGGAGTAAGGATTTCCTTGGCCAGGCGCCTGGCGCGTTCGAGACTGAGCAGGGTTTCCAGGTCGATGCCCAGGGCCTGCCAGTCACGTTTAAAGGCTACCAGTGCCCCGGCGCGGCCGTTGCTGTGGGTGATGGCGCCGCTGATATGGTCTGGCCACACGGGCGCGCGGTCTTCACCCAGGGCGGGAGCCACGCAAGTGCCATCCAGTTGCCGCAGCGCTGCGCGGGCGCACAGGCGCCCGGCCAGAAATTCGGCTTGGCGTTTGGCCACTGAGCGTTGAATACTCGCAGGCATATCGATTGCACTGCGGGCAAAGTCGTCGTCTTCAAGCTGTGCCGGGATAAAGTCTGTGCTCAGCCACACACTGGCGGGCAGGACCTCTGGCAAGGGCCAGTCGTCACGCAATGGCGTGCAGCAGGCAGGCAGGGCGGGGAGTCGGTTCATGCCGGGCATTGTGCCGGGGCTTGGCCCGGCTGTGCAATTGTTCAGAGTATGTTCAGGGCACACAACTTACTGTGTGGCTAGGCTGTATGGGACACACGTCCTTCGAGACGCGGATTGGCTTGGGAGAGCGCGATGAAATTGCTGGTGGTTGAAGATGAGGCGTTGCTGCGCCATCACTTGCAAACCCGTCTGACAGAAAGTGGCCATGTGGTCGAAGCGGTGGCCAATGCCGAAGAGGCGCTGTACCAGACCGAACAGTTCAATCATGACCTGGCGATGATTGACCTGGGTTTGCCGGGGCTCGGTGGCCTGGAACTGATTCGCCAGTTGCGTGCCCGGGGCAAGACGTTTCCGATCCTGATTCTCACCGCCCGTGGCAATTGGCAGGACAAGGTCGAAGGGCTGGCAGCGGGCGCTGACGACTATGTGGTCAAGCCCTTTCAGTTCGAAGAGCTGGATGCGCGGCTCAATGCCTTGCTGCGCCGCTCCAGTGGCTTTACCCAGCCGACGATAGTGGCGGGGGCGCTGGTGCTGGACATCAACCGCAAGCAGGCGGTGCTCGACGGCGAGCCGCTGGCGCTGACCGCTTATGAATACCGGATTCTTGAATACCTGATGCGCCATCACCAGCAAGTGGTGGCCAAGGACCGACTGATGGAACAGCTGTACCCGGATGACGAGGAGCGTGATCCGAATGTGATCGAGGTGCTGGTCGGGCGCCTGCGACGCAAGCTGGAGGGGGCAAACGGCTTTAAGCCAATCGATACGGTGCGCGGCCTGGGGTACTTGTTTACTGAGCGCTGCCGATGATTCGTTCGCTTCGCGTTCGATTGATGCTGGCGGCAACCCTGTTGGCCGTGTTGTTTATGCTGGCGCTGTTGCCGGCGATGCAGGGAGCGTTCAGTCTGGCGCTCAAGGACGCCATAGAGCAGCGCCTGGCGTCAGATGTCACCACGCTGATTTCAGCGGCAAAGATGGAAAAGAACCGCCTCAAGATGCCGGCGTTGCTGCCCGATGAGCAGTTCGATCTGCCGGACAGTCGCCTGCTGGGTTATATCTATGACCGCGACGGGCACCTGGTGTGGCGCTCGCGGGCCACTCAGGAAGAAACCATCAATTACCGGCCGCGCTATGACGGGCGCGGCAACGAGTTTGCAAGTATTCGCGAAGATAACGGCGAAGAGTTTTTTGTCTACGACGTAGAGGTCAAGTTGCTCGGTGGCAAAAGTGCTGCCTTCAGCTTTGTCGCCCTGCAACCGATGCGCGAATACAACCGCACACTGGAAGGCCTGCGGGAAAATCTTTATCTGGGGTTCGGCGCAGCTTTGATTGTGCTGCTGGCATTGCTATGGATTGGTCTGACGTGGGGGTTACGTGCCTTGCGACGTTTGAGTCAGGAACTGGATGAAATCGAAACCGGCGAGCGCGACAGCCTCAGCGAGCAGCACCCGCGTGAGCTGCTGCGCCTGACCGGCTCGTTGAACCGCTTGCTGCAAAGCGAGCGCGAACAGCGCTCACGTTATCGCGATTCTCTTGATGACCTGGCCCACAGCCTGAAAACCCCGCTGGCGGTATTGCAGGGCGTGAGCGAAAGCATGGCCCAGCGCCCGGCTGACCGTGAACAGGCCTGGGTCCTGCAAAGCCAGATCGAGCGCATGAACCAGCAAATCGGCTATCAGTTGCAGCGTGCCAGCTTGCGCAAGAGTGGTCTGGTACGTCACCAGGTCGAACTGCTGCCGGTGGTACAGAGCTTGTGCAATACGCTGGACAAGGTCTATCGCGACAAGGGGGTCAAGGTCAGCTATGACATCCCTGAGCTGAGCCATGTGCCGATCGAGCAGAATGCCTTGTTGGAATTACTGGGCAACTTGCTGGAAAACGCCTACAGGCTGTGCTTGAGCCAGGTACGTATCAGCCTGCACCGTAACGTTCACGGCATTGAGGTCTGCGTCGAAGATGACGGTCCTGGAGTGCCGCCGGATCAGAGTGCGCGCATCCTGCAGCGCGGCGAACGGCTTGACCGCCAGCATCCGGGGCAGGGCATTGGTCTGGCGGTGGTCAAGGACATCATTGAAAGCTATGACGCCACCTTGACCCTGGAAGATTCCTCGTTGGGCGGCGCGGCGTTCAGGATTTATTTCCCGGCGGGCTAATCGACGAACCCTGGTAGCTGCTACGGGAGTACGTGGGGTTCAGGCGGATATCCGCCACCTTCTGCGTTTCAACACGCCCAATGGGCGGAATCCCGCCAAACCCTGACCTGCAAAATATATAAGAATTTTCCTTCAAACTCAGGCGCCATGGGCTATTGCGCGGCATTTGCGCAATGTGGCCCACGGCTTGCAATAAGTGCGAGAGGGCTGCCGTAAGAGCAGCCCCAAAAACAAATCCCTCCAAGTACAGGAGGGTTCGCGCTTTAGGTGTCACCAGTCTCAGACGGAATGATGATTGAGTGATGCACTTGAGGAACTTTGCAATGACGACTCGTCAGCCACTGTACAAATCCCTGTATGTGCAAGTAATCGTAGCGATCGCTATCGGTATCTTGTTGGGCCATTACTACCCGGAAACCGGTGTTGCCCTCAAGCCGTTGGGTGATGGCTTTATCAAACTGATCAAGATGGTCATCGCGCCCATTATTTTCTGTACGGTGGTGAGCGGTATTGCCGGCATGCAGAGCATGAAATCGGTCGGCAAAACCGGCGGCTATGCCTTGCTCTACTTCGAAGTCGTGTCGACTATCGCGCTGCTGATCGGCCTGGTTGTGGTTAACGTGGTTCAGCCTGGCGCAGGCATGCATATTGACGTGTCGACCCTGGATGCCAGCAAAATTGCCGGTTACGTGTCGGCAGGTGCAGACCAGAGCATCGTAGGCTTTATCCTCAACGTGATCCCGTCGACCATTGTTGGCGCCTTCGCCAATGGCGATATCCTGCAAGTGCTGATGTTCTCGGTGATTTTCGGTTTCGCCCTGCATCGCCTGGGTGCCTACGGCAAGCCGGTACTGGACTTTATCGATCGCTTCGCTCACGTGATGTTCAATATCATCAACATGATCATGAAGCTGGCACCCCTCGGTGCGCTGGGCGCGATGGCCTTCACCATCGGCGCTTACGGCGTAGGCTCGCTGGTTCAGCTGGGTCAGTTGATGATCTGCTTCTACATCACTTGCGTGCTGTTCGTGCTGATCGTGCTGGGCGGTATTGCCCGCGCTCACGGTTTCAGCGTTTTGAAGCTGATCCGCTACATCCGTGAAGAGCTGCTGATCGTACTGGGTACGTCCTCGTCGGAATCGGCCCTGCCACGCATGCTGGTGAAAATGGAGCGCCTGGGCGCGAAGAAATCGGTAGTGGGTCTGGTGATCCCGACCGGTTACTCGTTCAACCTCGACGGTACTTCGATCTACCTGACCATGGCGGCCGTGTTTATCGCCCAGGCGACTGACACCCATATGGATATCACCCATCAGATCACTCTGTTGCTGGTGCTGTTGCTGTCGTCCAAAGGTGCTGCTGGCGTCACCGGTAGTGGTTTTATCGTACTGGCGGCAACCCTGTCGGCTGTAGGGCACTTGCCGGTAGCCGGTCTGGCGCTGATCCTGGGTATCGACCGCTTCATGTCCGAAGCCCGCGCCCTGACCAACCTGATCGGTAACGCGGTAGCAACCCTGGTGGTGGCCAAGTGGGTCAAGGAACTGGACACCGACACCCTGCAAACCGAGCTGAACTCTGGCGGCCGTCCGCTGGAGGATACCCGTCCGCAAGATGATCTGGGTGTGGCTGAAGGCCCGGCCCCGGTGTTGCTCAAGTAAGTTTGAGTGCATAAAAAAACCCGTCTTCGGACGGGTTTTTTTATGCCTGCTCATTCGACCCGGGTCAGGCCGCTGAACACCAGGGGGTTACGGCAGCGTCGACACAGGTAGCCGCGGCCTTGTTTGACCAAAGCGTGACGCTGGGCCGAGAACGGGAAGTCGCTGTCAGGGCAGGGGCAACGGTAGATATAGCGGGTGGCGCTGCGACGCTTGATGGCGTAGGTATGACAGCGATTGGGCGGCAGTTCGTACACCCCGCGCATGATTAATTGCCATTCTTCGCCGTGGGGCGAGATGCGCTCGCCAAACAGTTGATGGGCAACCAGGTGCGCCACTTCATGGGGGACGGTCTGCTTGAGGAAGTCTTCGCTGTTTTCACGGTACAGCTGCGGGTTGAAGCGCAGCAGGTTTTCATGCAAATGGGCGACCCCGGCTTTTTGCCCGCGCAGTTTGAAACTGACGACGGGGCGTTTGAAGGGGCGTTTGAAAAACACTTCGGCCTGTTGGAAACAGTCTTCGACGCGGGTATTGAGCAGCTCGGGCATGCGGTTCGGTTCTCCAGAGCCGGCGATTATGCCGCAAGCGCTGGGGTTGCGAACCTGTTGGCGCCCAATGGTCTTCATGAGCCCGTGGAAGCGAGCCTGATCGCGAACAGCAATCACGAGCAGGTTCGCTTCCACGGGTTGTGGCCTAGTTGGTGTAGATCGGCCCGACGCCCAGGCCCCAGACGATCACGGTGAAGGCCATGATCGCCACCAGCACCACCAGGCCCACCGCCAGCACCGAGCTGGAAAACAGGAAGCCTTCGTCCGGGTCGATGCTCATAAAGGTAGGCAGGCCCACGTACAGCAGGTACACCGTGTAGCAAATGGCAGCGGTGCCCACCATCATGCCCAGCCACATATGCGGATACAGCGCCGCCAGCCCGCCGATAAACAACGGTGTGGCCGTGTAGGTGGCAAAGGCCACGCATCGCGGCAGGCTGGGTTGTGCATCGTAGGTACGGGCCATCCAGTGAATGAATGCGCCCATCACGGCCACGCCTACCAGCATGGCGGCGTAGGACAGCAGGGTCATCCACAGGGCGCTGTCCAGAGTCAGCATCACCGGGGCGCGGTTACCGATTACCCAGCCCACCTGGGTAGTGCCAATAAATGCAGAAATGGCCGGAATCGCTGCCAGAATTAACGTGTGCGTGAAATACATATGGCCGATGCTTTCTTCGGCATCACCACGGATTTCGCGCCACTCTTTATCGGGGTGGGTGAAAAGGCCCACAACGTGATGGATCATGGCTGTCGCTCCTGTATAAGACGCATCGCCCCCAGTGGGACGCGTGCCGGTCGCGCAGCCAGAACGTATTGAGAAGCAGACAGGCGTGCGGCCTTGATGACAAGTATAGGAAACCTGCCGCCCCATAACCTCGGCTCCTTAGAGCTTATTGTGCTGTCAAAGGCGGTCTTATCGCATTGGCGTCTTTAGGCAGGCAAGGGGTTCGTTGACCGGGTATTTTTCGGTAAAATCCCCGGCTTTTGGTCTTAACTCGCGGAATTGAAGCGCTATGGGCACTCACTCGGTCTCTCAAATCAAACTCCAGAAACGCCTGCGTCGATTGACCGGTGAGGCAATTGCCGATTTCAACATGATCGAGCATGGCGACAAGGTGATGGTCTGCCTGTCGGGCGGCAAGGACAGCTACACCCTGCTTGATGTGTTGCTGCACCTGCAGAAAGTCGCGCCGATCCAGTTCGAGATCGTGGCCGTGAACATGGACCAGAAGCAGCCGGGTTTCCCCGAGGACGTGCTGCCGGCTTATCTCAAGTCGCTGGGTGTGGAATACCACATCGTTGAAAAAGACACTTACTCGGTGGTCAAGGAGCTGATCCCCGAAGGCAAGACCACCTGCTCGCTGTGTTCGCGCCTGCGTCGCGGCACCCTGTACACCTTTGCCGATGAAATCGGTGCGACCAAGATGGCACTTGGGCATCATCGCGATGATATCGTCGAAACCTTCTTCCTCAACATGTTCTTCAATGGCAGCCTCAAGGCGATGCCGCCCAAGCTGCGCTCCGATGACGGGCGCAATGTGGTGATTCGTCCGCTGGCGTACTGCAACGAGAAGGATATCCAGGCCTATTCCGACTGGCAGC
This sequence comes from Pseudomonas sp. FSL R10-1339, assembly GCF_009600545.1. Taxonomy (NCBI): domain Bacteria; kingdom Pseudomonadati; phylum Pseudomonadota; class Gammaproteobacteria; order Pseudomonadales; family Pseudomonadaceae; genus Pseudomonas; species Pseudomonas sp. FSL R10-1339. The sequence continues at coordinate 19,492 of NZ_WIVQ01000015.1, forward strand.
AGTTCCCGATCATCCCGTGCAACCTCTGTGGCTCCCAGGAGAACCTGCAGCGCCAGGTGGTCAAGGACATGCTCCAGGAGTGGGACCGCAAGACGCCGGGCCGCACCGAGAGTATCTTTCGCAGCCTGCAGAACGTGATCCCGTCTCAGTTGGCGGACCGTAACCTGTTTGATTTCGCGAGCCTGAAGATCGACGAAAGCGCAACGCCGCGTTTCGTCAACCTGCTCAATCTGTAAATTGCCGAGAGGAGAGGGCATGCGCGACTACAAATGGCTGCACGAATACTGTCTGAACCGCTTTGGTTCGTCAGCCGCACTTGAAGCCCAATTGCCTGTCCCGAGAACTGCGGAACAGTTGCGCCATATCAGCGATGATCGCTACCTGTCGACCCTGGCCCTGCGGGTGTTCCGTGCCGGGCTCAAACACAGTGTGGTTGATGCCAAGTGGCCGGTATTTGAAGAGGTTTTTTTCGGTTTCGACCCGGAGAAAGTCGTGCTGATGGGCGCCGAGCATCTGGAGCGGTTGATGCAGGATGCGCGGATCATTCGCCATCTGGGCAAGCTTAAAAGCGTGCCACGCAATGCCCAGATGGTGCTCGACATTGCCCACGAGTACGGCAGTTTTGGCGCGTTTATCGCCCAGTGGCCAGTGACTGATATCGTCGGTTTGTGGAAGTACCTGGCCAAGCATGGGCATCAGTTGGGTGGTTTGTCGGCTCCACGCTTTTTACGCATGGTTGGCAAGGACACCTTTGTGCCAAGTTATGACGTGGTGGCCGCGCTGAACGCGCAGAAGCTGGTGGACAAGGCACCCACCAGCCTGCGTGACCTGGCGATTGTGCAGAACGCCTTCAACCAGTGGCACGCCGAAAGTGGCCGGCCGATGTGCCAGCTGTCACAGATGCTGGCGTTTACGGTGAATCACTAAGCCGCCGAGCAACTTCAATTGTGGGAGCGAGCCTGCTCGCGAAGGCCGTTCGCGAGCAAGCCCGCTCCCACAACAGCTGCATCACTCGCCGCTCAGGCGTCGATCCAGTTGGTAGCGCCAGCGCACAAACAGCAATGCACTGACAAATACCGCCACGCTGGCGGCGATCTCCAGCAGGCCGAACACCTGGCGGTTCGGGTCGAATGCCGCCAGCGCGCCCTTGATCAGGTACAGGTTGACCACATAGCAGGTGAACGAGTGCCCACGGGGGCTGCCCATCAGCATGCCGGGTACCACAAACATCAAGGGCACCAGTTCGATCAGCAGGATCACCCACGGGCGCGCGCCGTGCAGGTTGGCAAACATCAGGTAATAAACACACAGCAGGGCGATCAGGCCAAAGAAGCACGCCAGGCTCACTACCCGCATCAGCCTTACCCGCGGCTGCAGCCACTCGATGGGCGGCAGCACTTTTGGCTTTTTAGCCACGGTTGCTCTCCAGTTTGCGGGCAATGGTGGCCAAACGCTGACCCAAGGCCCGGCACAGGGCGATTTCGTGCTCGTCCAGCCCGCGCTTGCCGTCGGCACCTGCGTGATGGCTCGGGCCATAGGGCGTTCCGCCTGCCGTGGTGTGCAGCAGGGCCGATTCGCTGTAGGGCAGCCCGGTGACCAGCATGCCGTGGTGCATCAGTGGCAGCAGCATCGACAGCAAGGTACTTTCCTGGCCGCCGTGCAGGCTGGCAGTGGAGGTGAACACACCGGCCGGCTTGCCCACCAGCGCGCCGGTCAGCCACAGGTTGCTGGTGCCATCCAGGAAGTACTTGAGCGGTGCGGCCATGTTGCCGAAACGCGTCGGGCTGCCCAGGGCCAGCCCCGAGCAGTTTTTCAGGTCGTCGAGGCTGGCGTACATCGCGCCTTCGTCCGGAATGGCCGGGGCCACGGCTTCACATTCGGCAGAAATGGCCGGCACTGTGCGCAGGCGCGCCTCGAGGCCGCCCTGTTCGATGCCTCGGGCAATTTGCCGGGCCATTTCGCTGGTCGAACCGTTGCGGCTGTAGAACAGAACCAGAATATAAGGCGCACTCACGACAGGATCTCCAGGACTTTTTCCGGTGGGCGACCAATCACGGCTTTGTCGCCTGCGACCAGGATCGGCCGCTCGATCAACTTGGGATGTGCAGCCATGGCGTCGATCAGCTGCGCGTCAGTGAGACCGCTGTCTGCCAGGTTGAGGGCCTTGTACTCGTCTTCGCCGCTGCGCAGCAATTGCCGTGCGCTGATGTTCAGCTTGGCCAGCAGGTCGCGCAGTTGGGCGGCGCTCAGCGGCGTTTCGAGGTAGCGCACCACGGTAGGGGTCAGGCCGCGGGCTTCGAGGAGTTCGAGCGCACCGCGGGATTTCGAGCAGCGCGGGTTGTGATAAAGCGTCAGATCGGTCATGTGCGGGTCGCATCTTGCGTAAGGTGGCGGCTATTCTACCTGCCTGACGGGCGCGCCTGAACCGTATGCGGTAAATGGCCGCTCGCTGATGTATTTTTGTATGTATTTACCGGGAAGGATCAACGCATGTTTAAGCGACTCATGGCAGCAGTTATCGTCTGCGCCACATTATTGCTGGCCGGCTGCGGAAATGATTATGGGGTCGATCAGCACGGACAGAAGATCGCCTCGGAGCGTCTGGACAAGCAATGGAAGGTCATCAACTACTGGGCCGAGTGGTGTGGCCCGTGTCGTATCGAGATTCCTGAACTCAACTCGCTGGAAAAACAGCTGCAGGGGCAGTCGGTGGGAGTGTTCGGGGTCAACTACGATGGTTTGCAGGGCAAGGAGCTGAGCGACGCGAGTACCGCGCTGGGCATCACCTTTACCGTGCTGGCGCAGGATCCGGCGGAGGTGTTCGATTTGCCACGCAGCGAAGCCTTGCCGGTGACTTATATCCTGGATGAGAAAGGCAAGGTGCGGGCAACGTTGATGGGCGAGCAGACCGCGGCCGGTGTGTTGGCGAAGATCAAGGAATTGAGAGGGGCCTGAGTCGAAGCCATCGCGAACAAACCCGCTCCCACAGGCTGGCACCAGTCTGTGGGAGCGGGCTTGCTCGTGATTCAAGCGCCGCGGTATCAGCCTTCTTCAGGCCAAAGCCGCAGAGGCTTGCCCTGTTCAGGCCAGAATCGCACCTGCTCGATCGGCGATATGTCCCAGCGCTGTACGGTCTGCAAGGCCTCGAAGAATCGCTGCTCCTGCTCCATCAACGCCGGCGCACAGGCCTTGCGGGTGCTGCCTACGCCACCAAAGGTCAGCTTGTCGCCGTCGAGGGTGTAAGGTGCAAACCAATGGTTGCAACCGCCACTGCCATAGGCCCGACCAGCATCGTCCAGGGTGACGGTCAGGTGGCTGTTGTCGATCAGCGGTCGTTCGCCGATCCACTCCAACACGTAGGTGTGGTTTTGCTGCAACTTCACCGGATCACCCGCACACCCCGTCAGGCTTGCGCCCAGCACGGCCAGCAGGATCAAGCGTTTCATTGCGCGGCCTTTTGGCATTGCGGGCACAGGTGCTTGCTGCCTTCAGTGCTCCAGCCCAGCTCGGCAATCCGCGCCGTGGCTGCGGGCTTTTGCGCCTTGGTGCCGAGTTTGGCGTCGACTGCGAACTCGAACTTCAGCTCTTTGGCGCAAGCATCGCAGTTGACCTGCCATTCATGAATCGCCAATTCACCGAACACCGGCCCTTTGGTGACGGCAACCCACTGGCCACGCGGGTTGATCAGGTGGCGCACCTTGTCGACGCTCAAACGCATGGACAAGGTCTTGCTGCCCTTGAGGGACACAATCAGCACATCACCGGCTTGAATCGAGCCGCCGTTGCCGGTGACTTGATACAGGCCCGGCGCCAGAGCGCGGCATTCAATCAGGGTGTGCTGCGGGTTAAGCAGGCTGTAGCGGAAATCGTGTTCGACCATGGGTCCTCCAAGTAAGTCGCTATGCTAGCACGCAGGCATCAAAGTCCAGACTCAACCTTCGATCAGGTTTTGCGCCGTACCGTTTCTCCAGGCCGCGATATTGCTCAGGGTCGTGCTGGCAATTGCATTCAACGCCTCGCGGGTCAGAAACGCCTGATGGGCCGTGATGATCACATTGGGGAAGGTCAGCAGCCGGGCCAGCACGTCATCCTGCAAGGGCAGGTCGGAGCGGTCCTCGAAGAACAGTTGGGCCTCTTCTTCGTACACATCCAGCCCAAGATATCCCAATTGGCCACTTTTCAGCGCCTCAATCAGCGCCGGCGTGTCGACCAGCGCCCCCCGTCCGGTGTTGATCAGCATGGCGCCGTGCATGAGGGTGGCCAGGCTGGTGGCGTTGATCAGGTGCTTGTTGTCTGCGGTCAACGGGCAGTGCAGGGAAATGATGTGCGAACCGGCCAGCAGTTCGGGCAGGCTGACGTAGCGAGCGCCCAGCGCCAGCAGTTCGGCGTTTGGATAAGGGTCGAAGCACAGCAGCTTGCAGCCGAAACCGGCCATGATCTTGCCGAATGTGGCGCCGATCTGGCCGGTGCCCACCACGCCCACGGTCTTGCCCACCAGATCGAAACCGGTCAGCCCGTGCAGAGTGAAGTCGCCTTCGCGGGTGCGGTTGTAGGCGCGGTGCAAGCGGCGGTTGAGCGCCAGGATAAGGGCCACGGCATGTTCGGCGACGGCGTGGGGGGAGTACGCGGGGACGCGCACCACACTCAGGCCCAGGCGTTTGGCGGCGGGCAGATCCACATGGTTGTAGCCGGCCGAGCGCAGGGCGATCAGGCGGGTGCGGCCAGCAGCCAGTTGCTCCAGCACCGGGGCGCTGAGGTCGTCGTTGATAAACGGACAGATCACTTCGTAGTCATGGGCCAGTGCTACGGTGTCCAGGGTCAGGCGCGCGGGCTGGAAATGCAGCTCGTTACCGTCGTCTTGTGCGGCCGCGATGAAACTGTCGCGGTCGTAGGTCTGGCTGCTGAAAAGAATCGTGCGCATGGGGTCTTCCTTGGTCTGTAACTACAAATCGGCTTTTATGGGAGCGGGCTTGCTCGCGATGGCATCACGGCGGTTTACCTGACATACCGCGCCGCCCGAATCGCGAGCAAGCCCGCTCCCACACGATGATTTTGCTATGCAGTACTGCGTGCTTCTTTGGCCAGGCGTGTGATGGCCTGATCCAGCTCGTCCAGGGCGGCGACGGCGTTGGGGCTTGCCTGCTTGAGCAGGGTCTCGCTGCGCTGGCAGGCCGCACGCAATTGCGGTACGCCGCAGTAACGGGTTGCGCCGTGCAAGCGGTGGACGCGCTCGATCAATGCGTTGTTGTCTCTGGCCTCACGGGCCTGGCGGATAGCGTCGCGGTCGGCTTCCAGCGAAGCCAGCAGCATGGCCAGCATGTCGATGGCCAGGTCCGCCTTGCCTGCCGCCAGTCGCAGCCCCTCATCGTGGTCGAGGACGAGCAATTGCGTGGTGTGACGGGTCGGTTCGTGCGAGTTTTCGCTGGCCTGATTGCGCAAGGCCAAGCCCGTCCACTTCAACACCACTTGGGCCAACTGCCGTTCGCTGATCGGTTTGGTCAGGTAGTCGTCCATGCCGCTTTGCAGCAAGGCGCGTTTTTCGTTGGCCATGGCGTGGGCTGTGAGCGCAACGATCGGCAGCGGCGTACAGTGGCGCTCGCTTTCCCACTGGCGCAGGACTTCGGTGGTCTCGCGCCCGTCCATGCCGGGCATTTGCACATCCATCAGCACCAGATCGAAATCGTGTGCCTTGACCGCATCAATGGCGGCATAACCGCTGTCCGCTGCAGTCACCTTGGCGCCCATGCCTTCAAGCAGGGTTTGCACCAGCAGCAGATTGGCCGGGTTGTCATCCACACACAGAATGCGCGGCGCGCGGCTGGCCAGCGGTTCGCCGGGTTCGCTGCGGGTTTGTCGCGGGCTGACCAGGTCGGCCAGGGCCCGACGCAGTTTGCGGGTGCAGGCGGGTTTGGCCTGGAGCTGGCTGTGGGGGTTGTCCACCACCGCGTTGAACAGGCCCTGCTCGGTGGTCGGGCACAGAACCAGTACCTTGCAACCCAGGTGCTCGAGATCCCAGATGTGCTGGTTGAGACGCTCTGGCGGGGTGTCATTGGCCGTTACGCCCAGAACTGCCAGACCAATAGCCTGGGCGGTCTGGTGAGCGCCGGTCACACAATTGGTGAGGTTTTCCAGAGTAGTGCAGGGCGTGACTTCCAGGCCGCAGTCTTCCAGTTGATGGTGCAGGGCCTGGCGGGCCAGGTCGTGTTTTTCCAGGATGGCTACGCGCCGGCCCAGCAGCGGCGCGCCGGGCAAGTCTTCGACATCATCGCGAGCCTTGGGCAGCCTGACGCTGATCCAGAATACCGAGCCTTCGCCAGGGGTGCTTTCAACGCCGATTTCGCCGCCCATCTGTTCGACCAGTCGCTTGGATATCACCAGCCCCAACCCGGTGCCGCCGGGCTGGCGAGACAGTGAGTTGTCAGCCTGGCTGAAAGCCTGGAACAGGGCGCGGATATCCTGGGCGGTCAGGCCGATACCGGTGTCCTGCACGCTGATGCGCAGTTGCACACTGCCGTCGGTTTCATTTTCGTCCTGGTCTTCAAGCATGGCCCGCACCGCGATGGTGCCCTCGCGGGTGAACTTGATGGCGTTGTTGATCAGGTTGGTGAGGATTTGCTTGAGCCGCAGCGGGTCGCCGATCAGCGACAGCGGGGTGTCGCGATACACCAGGCTGACCAGTTCCAGGCCCTTGTCGTGGGCCGAAGGGGCGAGGATGGTCAGGGTGTCCTGCAGCAGGTCGCGCAAATTGAACGGAATGCTGTCGAGCACCAGCTTGCCGGCTTCGATTTTCGAAAAATCGAGAATCTCGTTAATGATGCCCAGCAGGTTGTCGGCCGATTTTTCGATGGTGTTCAGGTAGTCGAACTGGCGCGGGGTCAACTCGCTTTTTTGCAGCAGGTGGGTAAAACCGAGGATACCGTTGAGCGGGGTGCGGATTTCGTGGCTCATGTTGGCCAGAAACTCGGACTTTATACGGCTGGCCTCCAGGGCTTCCTTGCGGGCCAGATCGAGTTCAAGGTTCTGGATTTCGATGGTTTCGAGATTCTGGCGTACGTCTTCGGTGGCCTGGTCGACGCTGTGCTGCAGTTCTTCCTGGGCATTGTGCAGGGTTTCGGCCATGCGGTTGATGCCCGAGGCCAGTTCGTCAAGTTCGTGGCTGCCCAGTGGCGGCAGGCGGGTTTCCAGATGCCCGTCCTTGAGCTGGGCCACGGCTTGTTTGATTTGCCCCAGCGGTGCGTTGATGGTGCGGCTCATGCGCAAGGCCAGCAGGGTGGTCAGCACCAGCCCGGTGACGATCAGCAACAGGCTGGCAAACAGGTTGCGATAGCTGCGCAGCAGCATGCCGTTATGGGACAGCTCCAGTTCGACCCAGCCCAGCAGGCGATGGGCTTCGTTAGGGATCACATCCCCGGCCAGGTTGCGATGGCGGCCAAATACGGGCAATAAATAGCGCGTGGCATCGTTGTCGGTGCGCTGTTGCAGATGGGTACTGCTGCCCAGTGGAGCCTGATTGAGCATGATCGGCCCGGCATGGGCCAGCGGTTCGTGGTTGGCGTTGAGGAACGCCACGGCGCGCACATCCTGTTGTTCCAGAGATTCGGTGGCGATACGGGCCAGCAATGCGGTGTCGTGGCGCCCCATGGCGGGGGCGACCAGGGGGGCGAGTTGTTCGGCGATCATTTCCCCGCGCTGCAACAGTTGCGATTGCAGTTCGGACTGTTGCAGCCAGGTGAAATAGCCGCCGAGCACGCTTGCCATCAAACTGACGGGCAATAGCGTTAACAGCAATACGCGGCCTTTGATACCGAGGTTTTTAAGCACACAACTCTCCAGCCCTGCATTCTTTTAAGAGTGATCCGGGCTTCCCGCCCGGATCAGGTGGCAGTGTAGCCATATGGTGCCCGGCAAATCTTTGAAAATTTGCCATCAATTTCGGTTTATCAGACGGGGTAAAGCCCGTGCCGGTTGCCCGCAGGGGCTCAATCTTGAATAATCGCCGATTGAGAATTACTTGCAGACGCTAATGAATCCCGTAGCTGTTAGCCCCTCGCGCCTACTGACCATTGAAGACGACCCCGTTCTGGGCGCCTATCTGCACGAGCAGCTGGGGCGTTGCGGGTTTGACGTTATCTGGTGCCAGAATGGCCTGGAAGGTCTGGCCCGTGCCCGCCAGGAGCACTTTGACGTGGTGCTGATGGATATCCTGCTGCCCGGCATGAATGGCTTGCAGGTGCTGACGCAACTGCGCCAGACCCACGCCTTGCCGGTGATCCTGATGTCGGCGCTGGGTGCCGAGGCCGACCGTATCAGCGGTTTCCAGCTGGGCGCCGATGATTATCTGCCCAAGCCGTTCAGCATGGCCGAACTGCGGGTGCGCATCCAGGCCATCTTGCGTCGCGTGGCCCTGGATCGCATGCCTGGCGCCCCAACGGTGCAGGAACTGCCACCGGCCGAGAGCGGTTTGCTGTTCGACGACGAGGCGTGCGATGTGCGCCGGGGCGAGCAATGGGCCGGGTTGACCCGCAGCGAGTTCCGTCTGCTCGATACCCTGCAGCGCAATGCCGACGAAGTGTTGAGCAAGGCCTTTCTCTATCAGCAGGTCTTGCAGCGCGGCTATGCAGCCCATGACCGCAGCCTGGACATGCATATCAGCCAGATCCGGCGAAAGCTCAAAACTATCGGCTATTACCAGCATGAAGTACGCACGGTGTGGGGCAAGGGCTATGTCCTTAGTGCCAGCGATGCCCCGTAAGGTGCCCGGCAAGAATTCGGTGTTCTGGAAGCTGGCGTGTTTGCTGGTGGTTTTCTGCTTGCTGATGATCTGGCTCAGTTGGTCCTGGGGTCGCTATATGGACAAGCGCACCGGCTTTTTGTCCGAGCAGGCCCACGGCACCCTGGTGCGCTATGCCGGTGAGGCCGAGCGCGCCTGGGAGAGCGCTCAGCAAGCCGGCGTCGACCAGTGGTTGCAGGGCATGGGGCACAGGGAGCCGGGCTGGGTCGGGGTGATTGGTCAGGACCTGCAGTCGCTGAGCAGCTACCCGCTGAGTGATCGAGAAAGTGAGCGGCTGACCTTTTTGCGCGGCCTGGACTGGCCCATCAGCCATATCAAGACGGCGCGGCCATGGATAAAGGTGCCCTTTCCCCGCGACCCGTCGGCGGGCAGCCTGGTGATCGAGTTGCCGCAACGCTTTATGCCCGGGCGCTCCCAGGTGATCTGGCGGATTGTCACCAACGGCGTAATTCCTGGCTTGCTGACCCTGTTGCTGTGCGTGGGCCTGTACCGCGTGCTGATCGTGCCGCTTAACCATCTTCGCGAACAGGCCAATGCCTGGCGGGCTGATCAACTGGGGGCGCGGCTATCGAGCCAGATCACCAGCCGCCAGGACGAACTGGGTGAGCTGGCGCGGGCGTTCGATCAGATGTCCGAGCGCTTGCAGAGTACGGTCTCGCAACAGCAGCAATTGCTCCGCGACTTGTCCCATGAGCTGCGCACGCCCTTGAGCCGTTTGCGGGTAGCCTGTGACAGCGAGCAGGGGGGCGAGGCCTTGCGTGAGCGCCTGGGCCGTGAAGTCGACGGCATGCAACGGCTGGTCGAAGACACCTTGCAACTGGCCTGGCTGGATGCCGAGCGCGGGCCGCTGCCGGTGGAAGACATTCAGGTGCAGGCGCTGTGGGAGATGCTCACCGAAAACGCCCGCTTTGAAAGTGGCTGGCCGCAATCGCGACTGCCTTGTCTGGTGGATGAGCATTGCTGGGTGCGCGGGCATCTCAACAGCCTGGCTCAAGCCATGGAAAATATCCTGCGCAATGCCATTCGCCATTCTCCACCCGAGGGTATCGTCAGCCTTGATGGCCGGCGCGAAGGCAATATGTGGCACCTGTGGCTCGATGACCAGGGCGCAGGTGTGGCACCTGAAGAACTGGAGCGGATCTTTGCGCCTTTTACCCGCCTTGATGGCTCGCGTCCCGGCGATGGCGGCTTTGGTCTGGGCCTGAGTATTGCGCGCAATGCCCTGCGGCTGCAGGGTGGCAGTTTGTGGGCAGAGAACCACGGCGGCGGGTTGCGGGTGCATGTTCGTTTGCTTGCCGGACATGCCGCGTAAACGCTCAGGCCGCGGCTGTACATACATCCCTGTGGGAGCGGGCTTGCCCGCGATGGTATCAGTCCGTTTTACCTGACAGACCGCGGCGTCAGAATCGCGGGCAAGCCCGGCTCCCACAGGAATTATTGTGATGGGCTTGCGGCGCTTATAGCCTTTAACCATAAGCACCGTACTTTGCGTGATATGGGCTGTCGGCGTTTGTCGGTATGATGTGCGACCCCGCGGTCTGGATTGCGAATACGCCATGACATTGCAGTACCCAACTATCGCCGATTGCGTCGGCAACACTCCACTGGTGCGCTTGCAGCGCCTGGCTGGAAACACTACCAACACCTTGTTGCTCAAGCTCGAAGGGAACAACCCTGCAGGCTCGGTCAAGGACCGTCCGGCTCTGTCGATGATTGCCCGCGCCGAAGCGCGCGGCCAGATCCAGGCTGGCGATACCTTGATTGAAGCCACCTCGGGCAATACCGGGATTGCCCTGGCCATGTCCGCGGCGATCAAGGGCTACAAGATGATCCTGATCATGCCCGACAATTCCAGCGCCGAGCGCAAGGCTGCCATGACCGCCTACGGTGCCGAGCTGATCCTGGTCAGTCAGGAAGAGGGCATGGAAGGCGCCCGCGACCTGGCCGACAAGATGCAGGCCCAGGGCCTGGGCAAGGTGCTCGACCAGTTTGCCAACGGTGACAACCCCGAGGCTCACTACACCGGTACGGGCCCGGAAATCTGGCGTCAGACCAACGGTACCATCACCCACTTCATCAGTTCGATGGGTACTACCGGTACCATCATGGGCGTGTCGCGCTACCTCAAGGAGCAAAACCCGTGCGTGCAGATCGTCGGTTTGCAGCCGATGGAAGGCGCTGCCATTCCGGGCATCCGCCGCTGGCCGACCGAGTACTTGCCCAAGATCTACCAGGCCGACCGCGTAGACCGCATCGTCGACATGGCCCAGCGCGAAGCCGAAGACGTCACCCGCCGACTGGCCCGTGAAGAAGGCATTTTCTGTGGTGTGTCCTCGGGCGGAGCGGTGGCAGCGATGCTGCGCCTGAACCAGGAAGTCGAAAACGCGGTGATGGTCGCGATCATTTGTGACCGAGGCGACCGTTATCTGTCGACCGGCATTTACGATGCGCCCAACTGATGGCCAAGCAAGAGAGAGGCCTGCGCTTCCAGCCTGCTGGCGGCACCAAGGCTGCGCAAGTGCCTGCGGGCAAGAAACAGCGTTTGAATATCGAGCGCCTGGCCAACGACGGCCGCGGTATTGCCTTTATTGAAGGGCGTACCTGGTTTGTTTCGGGGGCTCTGGCCGGTGAAGAAGTCGAAGCCCGGGTGCTGGGTGCCCATGGCAAGGTCGTTGAAGCCCGTACCGAGCGTGTTTTCAAGGCCAGCGAGATCCGTCGCCAGGCACCCTGTGCCCATGCGGGCAAGTGCGGCGGCTGCAGCGTGCAGCATTTGCCCCATGAAGAGCAGCTTGCACTGAAACAGCGCATGCTCGCCGAGCAACTGTCCCGCGTGGCCGGTGTCGAACCTCAAGAGTGGGCAGCGCCGCTGACCGGTCCCGAGTTTGGCTACCGCCGCCGGGCACGTATCGCCGTGCGCTGGGATGCGCGGGCCAAGCACCTGGACGTGGGTTTCCGTGCTGCTGGCAGCCAGGACATCGTCGCCATCGATCACTGTTTGGTTCTGGTACAGGCTTTGCAACCTATCATGACCGGGCTGCCCGCCATGTTGCGTCAACTGGGCAACCCCAAGGCACTGGGCCACGTGGAGTTGTTCAGTGGCTCGGCGATTGCGGTTTTGCTGCGCCATATGGCGCCGCTGAGCGCTGCCGACATGCAGGTCCTTGAGGCATTTTGCATTACCCATAACGCCCAATTGTGGCTGCATGGCGAAGGCGAGCCGCAGCCGGTCGATTTGACCCGGGCCTTGGGCTATCGTCTGGAAACATGGGATTTGCAGCTGGCGTATCGCCCCGGGGATTTTGTCCAGGTCAATGCCGGCGTTAACGAAGCGATGGTTGCTCAAGCCATTAAGTGGCTTGCGCCACAAGCTGACGAACGGATTCTTGACTTGTTCTGTGGGCTGGGTAACTTCGCTCTACCACTGGCACAAAAAGCGCGTGAAGTCGTGGCTGTTGAAGGTGTTGCGACCATGGTCGAACGCGCCGCGCAAAACGCGGTCAGTAACAGCCTGCATAATGCAGTGTTTTTTCAGGCCGACTTGTCGCAGCCGCTTGTGGATGCAACCTGGGCCAAAGCCGGTTTCAATGCGGTACTGCTCGATCCGCCTCGCGACGGCGCTTATGAAGTGGTACGAAAGTTGTCTGGCCTGGGTGCCAAACGTTTGGTGTATGTGTCGTGCAACCCGGCCACCCTGGCGCGCGACACGGTTGAACTGATTAAACAGGGTTACCGGTTAAAACGTGCCGCAATCCTCGACATGTTCCCGCAAACAGCGCATGTCGAGGCGATGGCGTTATTTGAAGCAGACTAGGATGTCTGTCTATTTCAACGGGCCCGCAACCCGCGACGCTATGCCCTGTAGCGCGCGGTTGGGATCAGGGCCTGTGATTTCGGCGCATTGAACCTGCGCTGTAGGGAAGGTAAGCAAGATGGTACAGGTCAGAGCACACCAGCCGATCAACACCGACGGCAGTCTCAACCTCGAGGCATGGCTGGATCATGCGGTGAGTGTCGATGTGGCGCTGGACCGTGAAGCCTTGAAAGAAGCGTGTGAGTTTGCACGCGAGGCCGAGCAGCAAGCCAATGCGGCGAAAAACCTGTGGGCCGAGGGCACCTCAAGCTTTCGTACCGGGTTGGAAATCGCCGAGATATTGGCCGATCTGAAACTGGATCAGGATTCCCTGGTTGCCGCGATTCTCTATCGTTGCGTGCGCGAAGGGCAGGTGCTGTTGCCTGCCGTCAGCCAGCGCTTCGGTCCGGTGGTGGCCAAACTGATTGATGGTGTACTGCGCATGGCGGCCATCAGTGCCAGCCTCAGCCCCCGTCAATCGATGGTGCTGGGCACCCAGGGCCAGGTCGAAAACCTGCGCAAGATGCTGGTTGCCATGGTTGATGACGTGCGCGTGGCACTGATCAAGCTGGCTGAACGTACCTGCGCGATTCGCGCAGTCAAAAATGCCCCGGACGAGAAGCGCAACCGCGTCGCCCGCGAGGTGTTCGATATTTATGCGCCATTGGCGCACCGCCTGGGCATCGGCCACATCAAGTGGGAGCTGGAGGACCTGTCCTTCCGCTATCTGGAGCCCGAGCAGTACAAACAGATCGCCACCTTGCTGCATGAGCGCCGCCTCGACCGCGAGCGCTTTATCAGCGATGTGATGAACCAGTTGCGTACCGAGCTGGAAGCCACCGGCGTGACCGACGCCGACATCAGCGGCCGGGCCAAGCATATCTACTCGATCTGGCGCAAAATGCAGCGCAAGGGCCTGGCCTTCAGCCAGATCTATGACGTGCGTGCCGTACGGGTACTGGTGCCGGAAATGCGCGACTGCTATACCGCGCTGGGCATCGTCCATACCCTGTGGCGGCATATCCCGAAGGAATTCGACGACTATATCGCCAACCCCAAGGAGAACGGCTACCGCTCGCTGCATACTGCCGTGATCGGGCCTGAAGGCAAGGTCCTGGAAGTGCAGATTCGCACCCATGCCATGCACGAAGAGGCCGAGCTGGGGGTTTGCGCGCACTGGCGCTACAAGGGCACTGACGTCAAGGCCGGGTCCAACCAGTACGAAGAGAAAATCTCGTGGTTGCGCCAGGTGCTGGAGTGGCACGAAGAACTGGGCGACATCGGTGGCCTGGCCGATCAGCTGCGCGTCGATATCGAGCCGGACCGGGTGTATATCTTCACCCCTGACGGGCATGCCATCGACCTGCCCAAGGGGGCGACGCCGCTGGACTTTGCCTACCGGGTTCACACCGAGATTGGCCACAACTGCCGTGGTGCCAAGATCAACGGGCGCATCGTGCCGCTCAACTACAGTCTGCAGACCGGTGAGCAGGTCGAGATCATCACCAGCAAGCACGGTACGCCGAGCCGCGACTGGCTGAACCCGAACCTGGGCTATGTCACCACCTCGCGGGCGCGGGCGAAAATCGTCCACTGGTTCAAGTTGCAGGCGCGCGATCAGAACGTCGCTGCCGGCAAAACCATGCTCGAGCGCGAACTCGGCCGTTTGGGCCTGCCGGCGGTGGATTACGAGAAGCTCGCCGACAAGGCCAACATGCGAACCGCCGAGGACATGTACGCGGCGCTCGGGGCTGGCGACTTGCGCCTGGCGCAGTTGATCAACCTGGCCCAGCAACAGGTCGAGCCTGAGCGCGGCAGCGAGCAGATGGAGCTGATCCCGCGTAAGGCCACGGGCTACAAGCCGGGCAAGCGTGGAGACATCCAGATCGAAGGCGTCGGCAACCTGCTGACCCAGATGGCCGGGTGCTGTCAGCCGCTGCCGGGGGATGCGATTGTCGGTTACATCACCCAGGGCCGTGGCGTCAGCATTCACCGCCAGGACTGCGCCTCGGTGCTGCAACTGGGCAGTCGTGAGCCGGAGCGGATGATTCAGGTCAACTGGGGGCCGATCCCGGTCTCGACCTATCCGGTGGATATCGAAATCCGCGCCTACGATCGTTCGGGCTTGTTGCGTGATGTGTCGCAGGTGTTGCTCAACGAACGGATCAACGTGCTGGCGGTCAACACCCGCTCGAACAAGGAAAACAACACCGCGTTGATGACCTTGACCATCGAGATCCCGGGGCTGGATGCGCTGGGGCGTTTACTGGGGCGGATCTCGCAACTGCCGAACATCATCGAAACCCGCCGGATCGGGCGTAGTGAGCCGCGCTGATCCTTTGTGGTAGCGGGCTTGCTCGCGATTGCATCTCCTCGGTGAGTCAGCTGTACCGGGGTGTTCATATCGCGAGCAAACCCGCTCCCACAGGGTGTGGTTAGCGTGTGCCAAAGGATTACAGATGTACAACCTCGACGACCTGCTGCACCTCATGGCCCGCCTGCGTGACCCGCAGTACGGCTGCCCGTGGGATATCAAGCAAACGTACGCCACTATCGTGCCTTATACCCTCGAAGAGGCCTACGAGGTCGCTGACGCCATTGAGCAGGGTGACTTCGAGCACCTGCAGGGCGAACTCGGCGATTTGCTGTTTCAAGTGGTGTATTACAGCCAGCTGGCCCGGGAAGAAGGCCGTTTCGAGTTTGCCGGGGTGATCGACAGCATTACCCGCAAGCTGATCCGCCGTCACCCCCATGTCTTTCCCACCGGTGACCTGTATGCGCCGCTGGATGTGCCGCGCTTGAGCGAAGAACAGGTCAAGGTACGCTGGGATGAGATCAAGGCCGAGGAGCGCGCAGAAAAGTCTACCGCCCCCGAGCAATTGTCCTTGCTTGACGATGTGCCCGTCGCCTTGCCTGCCCTGTCCCGCGCCGCCAAGCTGCAAAAGCGCGCCGCCCAGGTCGGTTTTGACTGGCCAGCGGCATTGCCGGTGCTGGACAAGGTGCGTGAAGAGCTGGATGAAGTGCTGGAGGCCATGGCCGACAACGATTCGGCGGCCATTCATGACGAAATCGGCGACCTGCTGTTTTCCGTGGTCAATCTGGCCCGTCATCTTAAAGTGGACCCGGAAACCGCCTTGCGTGGTGCCAATGCAAAATTTGATCGACGTTTCCGGTTTATCGAGCAGGCATTGCGCGATACCCTGCGTCCCATTGAAAGTTGCACCCTTGAAGACCTGGACGCCCTGTGGGGTGAAGCCAAGCGCCAGGAAAAGAATTTGCCCAGCTGCGGCTGAGTTTGCCTAAGTGAGTAAGTAGATGAGCATTTCCCTACGCGACCAGTTGCTCAAAGCCGGACTGGTCAACGAGAAGCAGGCCAAGCAGGCCGGCAAAGAAAAACAGAAACAACAGCGTCTGGCCCACAAAGGCCAGATCGAACTGGACGACACCCAGCAGCGTCTGGCTGCCGAAGCCAAGGCCGAGAAGGTCAAGCGCGACCAGGAACTGAACCGCCAGCAGCAGGAGAAGGTCGAGCAAAAAGCCCGTGCTGCGCAGATCAAGCAATTGATCGAAGTATCACGTCTGCCCAAGCTGACCACTGAGGACTACTACAACTTCGTTGATGACAAAAAGGTCAAGCGCCTGTCGGTCAACACCCTGATGCGCAACAAGCTGGCCAATGGCTCGCTGGCGATCGTGCAGCACCAGGGCGGCTACGAAGTCATCCCCCGTGAAGCTGCACTGAAGATCCAGGAGCGCGATCCGCGCCGGATCGTGCAGCTGAATATCCTGGTTGAGCCGAAAACCCCGGAAGAAGACGATCCGTACGCGGCCTATCAGATCCCTGATGACCTGATGTGGTAGTGCTGGCATAACCTGTGGGAGCGAGCCTGCTCGCGAAAGCGTTCGCTGCTCTTCGCGAGCAGGCTCGCTCCCACAGAGTGTTGCGTTGGCGCATAACAAAACAAACCCCGCTTCGGCGGGGTTTGTGTTTTTCAAGACAGTAGTTTCTTCTGCTCAGGCCTGGCGTTTCTGCGCTTCCAGCTTTTCCAGCTCAGCCTTGTAGCTGTGAGCGTCGCTTTCGCGGTGGAACATGCCTACCAGTATGTCTTCTTGATGCACATCCCATAGGTGTACACCGTGGGCTACCAGTTGGTGGAACATACGTGAATCGTCGCGCTCAGTTACTTTGATAGTCATCTGCTTGCTCCAAATTCTGATGAGGGCCTGCGGCAAGGCGTCGCAGGACTTCTTTATAGAATCTGTTAGCTTCCTAAGTAAATAGCTGATTGTCGCGCTGTCATCTTGCAGAAAATCCTTAAACCCTGCAGCCCTTTAAGCACGGGGTGTTTACGGATTTGTTTAATAGTTTTATGAAAAATGTTTCATGTTTTTGGTGTGTTACAGACCAAAAAAACCTCGCCGAAGCGAGGTTTTTTTGAGGCTTGCAGCTAAAGGCTTGTCGCTTAGTTGCCCTTGACCGTTTTGCCATCCACCGTGCCGTCCAGCAGCATGATGTTGTATTCCTTGCCGTCTTTTTCGACCTGGCGCAGTTTGACCAGCAGCGAACCCCAGTTCTTGGCGAACCACATTTCAGTGATGCGCTTGTTCTGTGTCGGGTCGCGTACGCGCTCAACCTTGATTGCGTCGACCTTGCCAGCCTTGGTTTCAACCACTTCAGGGCCGATCACGCGAAAGTCATAGGTGTCGACGTCATTGCCATCAACCACCTGGTAGCTCATGGACTTTTTGCCGGCTTCTACGTCACGCTGCAGTGCCAGCTGGTAGGTGGACTTGTCGAGCATGCCGCTGAGCAAGGGTACTTTGACAGCGTCGCCCTGATCGGTGCCGGTGACCATCTTGGCCGCCCAGTCGAAATCCAGATCGATCTTCTTGGCTTTTCCCAGGCCGCCACGTTCAAAGTGGTAGGTCAGCGGGATCAGCGTGTTTTTCTCGATTTTGAGGGTGCTTTCTTCGTTCAGGCTGGCTACCAGCATTGAAGCCTTGAAATTCAAGGTCCAGATACCATTGTCACCCTTGGTCAGGCTGCGCTCGGCAGAACCGCTCATGGGCAGCTGTTTCCAGTCTGCGGTGTAGCTGGCCTTGAAAGGCTGAAGATCGGCCGCTTGGACTGCTGGAATAGCCAGCAGGCTAAGGGCGAGAAGCAGGGCACGACGCATAAGTTCTCCTAGGTTCGTATCAAGTGGCCGCTGGCCGCAAGTAATTGACCGTCCAATAATGCGCCTCGCTCGTCAAGTGACAAGCGACCTTCGGCAAACCAGCGCACTGCAAGCGGATAAATCCGGTGTTCCTGGGCGTGAACCCGTTGCGCCAGGCTATGTGGCGAGTCATCGGACTCTACCGGTATCACTGCCTGTACGACCAGAGGTCCGCCGTCGAGTTCCTCGGTCACAAAGTGCACGCTGCAGCCGTGCTCACCGTCTCCTGCTTCCAGCGCCCGCTGGTGCGTGTGCAAACCCTTGTATTTGGGGAGCAGGGAAGGGTGGATATTCAGCAGGCGACCCTGATAGTGACGCACGAATTCTGCGCTGAGAATGCGCATGAACCCGGCCAGAACCACCAGTTTCGGTTTGAATTCGTCGATGACTTTGATCAATGCAGCATCGAAGGCCTCGCGGCCCTCGAATGCCTTGTGATCCAGTACGCGGGTATCGATACCCGCGTCTTTGGCGCGTTGCAGGCCGTAGGCATCTGCGCGGTTGGAGATCACCGCGCGGATTGTTGCCGGGCTGGCCTTGACGTCATCGCTGTCGATCAAGGCCTGCAAGTTGCTGCCGGTGCCGGAAAGCAGCACCACTACATCACAGGTATCAGGCATTAGTGCGCCTTGATGTTTTGCAGCTCAACTTGCGCAGCGCCTTCAGCGGCGGTTGCGATCTGACCGATGACCCAAGGCTGCTCGCCCGCTTCACGCAGTACGTTCAGCGCGGTTTCAACGTCAGCCTG
The DNA here is from genome assembly GCF_009600545.1 of Pseudomonas sp. FSL R10-1339. Lineage (NCBI taxonomy): Bacteria > Pseudomonadati > Pseudomonadota > Gammaproteobacteria > Pseudomonadales > Pseudomonadaceae > Pseudomonas > Pseudomonas sp. FSL R10-1339. Next base: position 38,097 of record NZ_WIVQ01000015.1, read on the forward strand.
AGCTACGCAGATGACCATGCCAACGCCGCAGTTCAGCACGCGGTGCATTTCGTGCTCGTCCACGTTGCCTTTTTCCTGCAGCCAGTCGAAGACGGCAGGGCGCTGCCAGCTGGCAACGTCAACCACCGCTTGTGCACCTTTTGGCAGTACGCGCGGGATGTTGTCGAGCAGGCCGCCACCGGTGATGTGGGCCATGGCCTTGACCACGCCGGTTTCCTTGATCAGTTTGAGCAGCGGCTTGACGTAGATGCGGGTCGGCGCCATCAGCAGGTCGGTCAGTGGCTTGCCGTCGAGCTGGATGTTTTCGATGTCGGCACCCGACACTTCGATGATCTTGCGGATCAGCGAGTAGCCGTTGGAGTGCGGGCCCGAGGACGGCAAGGCGAGCAGGGCGTCGCCGGCAGCGACCTTGGAACCGTCGATGATCTCGGATTTTTCTACAACGCCAACGCAGAAGCCGGCCAGGTCGTAGTCTTCGCCTTCGTACATGCCTGGCATTTCAGCGGTTTCGCCGCCAACCAGCGAGCAACCGGACAGTTCGCAGCCAGCGCCGATACCGGTTACCACCTGGGTCGCGGTTTCAACGTTGAGCTTGCCGGTGGCGTAGTAGTCAAGGAAGAACAGAGGCTCGGCGCCGCATACGATCAGGTCGTTGACGCACATGGCAACCAGGTCGATACCGATGCTGTCGTGCTTGTTCAGGTTCAGGGCCAGGCGCAGCTTGGTGCCGACGCCGTCAGTGCCGGAAACCAGAACAGGCTGCTTGTAGCCAGCCGGAATTTCGCAGAGGGCGCCAAAACCGCCGAGGCCGCCCATCACTTCCGGGCGTGCAGTGCGCTTGGCCACGCTCTTGATGCGTTCGACCAATGCTTCACCGGCGTCGATGTCTACACCGGCGTCTTTGTAGCTCAGGGATGGTTGCTTGCTCATAATCCAGGCCTTTAGGGGGGATTCGGGGGTATCGACCGAGTTCAGGGGGCAGGCTTGCAAGTGCTCAAGGATTGCACCAGAGCATTTGCAGGGTGCCCGGCTGTTGGCGGTCTGCGAAGGCGCGCGATTTTATCAGGCTTGAAGGGCAGCGGCCATCCTCGGGCCGACAGGCAGGGTTATATCTGGCGAAAAAAACCTTTTTTAGTCGTACTTGGGTCTGCGCACAGGCCTGTATAAGGTATAGAGAGGTTGTGTGACCGCGTGAAAACGCGAAACGGGCGTGAATGATTTGGCCGTGGCCGTGTCAGAAGTCTGTTCGAGTGTTTTTATGGCGTCCTTAATAGGCTGCTTTTTGTCATCGGGAATCTTTCATGCGTTTTAGCCAATTTTTAGCCGTGGGCTGTCTGTCTTTTTTCAGCCTGGCCAGTCATGCCGAAATCCTCACCGGTCTTTATCAGGTGCTCGAGCCAGTCACCACCCAGTCACCTGATGAGCGCACCCAGGCTACGCAAAAGGCCCTGGAAACCCTGGTGTTGCGTCTGACCGGAGATGCCGCGGCGATTAAGAGTCCGGCGCTGGAGGCGATTCGCAAAGATCCGCAGCAAATCATCAGTCGCTACGGCTATGACGCCGGCCCGCCGCAAAGCCTGCAAGTGGACTTCGATCCGGTGAGTACCGATCGTGCGTTGCATCAGGCCGGGCTGTCGCTGTGGGGCAGTAATCGCCCTGCGCTGCTGGGCTGGTGGCTGAATGACTCGGTCGAAGGTTCGAGCCTGGTGGGGGACGGTCAGTCAGTGGCCGAGCCGTTGCGTCGTGCCGCGCAGCATCGGGGTTTGCCATTGCGCTTGCCGTTGGCGGATTTGAGTGAACAGCTTGTGGGTACGGCTGAAAATCTTGAGGGCAGCAATCCTGCGCCTTTAAAAGACGCTTCCGAGCGTTATGGTGCGGACGCATTGCTGGCGGTGCATGCTCGTGAAGATGACGGGCAGTGGAGCGCCAAATGGCGTTTGTGGGTAGGTGATCAGCAGGAGCAGGGCAGCGCTCAGGCTCCTGATCAGGCAGCGCTGGCCGATGCCGTGATGCTTGCGGTCAGCCAGCGTCTGGCGCCGCGCTATGCGGTCAAGCCCGGGGTTTCTTCCGAGCAGTTGCTCGAAGTGCAAGGCATGACGTTGCAGCGTTATGCGCAGCTGGGGCATTTGCTTGAGCCTTTTGGTGCGCAACTCAAGAGCGTTGACGGTGATCGTGTTGTGTACCTGGTAAACGGCAGCGCCGAGCAGTTGCGTTCGCAATTGGGGCTGGCGCAGTTGCAGGAAGTACCGGCGGGGCAAGTGCCTGTTGCGGCTGATGGGGGGCAGGCGTCAAGTGTTGCCTCAGGCCCTGCGGCGCAGTTGCGGTTTCGCTGGTAGGTTGATGTCTTCTTTATATAAGGATGGGGTGGCTCATGGCTGATTCGCGACGGTGGGTGTGGTGGGGCGTGGCGTTGGGATTCGCCCTGTTCGCGTATTTCCTGCATCCGATACTCACGCCTTTTCTGGTCGCCATCGTCCTGGCCTATATGTTCGACCCTGTGGTCGATCGACTGGAAAGGTTCGGACTTTCAAGAACCTGGGGTGTGGTTGCGGTCTTTACCGTGTTCACTGTCATTTTGATGACATTGCTGCTGGTACTGGTGCCGCTGCTGGCCAAGCAACTGTTGAGGCTCTATCAGTTGGCACCGCAGATCCTCGACTGGCTGCAGCACACGGCAATGCCGTGGGTGCAAGCCAAGTTCGGCTTGAGTGACAGTTTCTGGAAGTTCGACAAGATCAAGGCGGCGATCACCGAGCATATGGGGCAGGCCACTGACATTGTCGGAATCGTCCTGTCCAAGGCCACGGCTTCCAGTCTGGCGCTGATCGGCTTTTTGGCCAATCTGGTGTTGATTCCGGTGGTGGCGTTCTACCTGTTGCGTGATTGGAACATCATGATGGCAAAGATTCGCGGTCTGTTGCCGCGGGCTCGGGCAGATCAGATCGTGTCACTGGCCAAAGAGTGCCACGACGTGCTCGGCGCGTTTGTGCGCGGTCAGTTGCTGGTGATGCTGGCGCTGGGGGTGATCTACTCGGCGGGCCTGATGCTGGTCGGCCTCGAGCTGGGGTTGTTGATCGGCTTGATGGCGGGTATAGCGGCCATCGTGCCGTATATGGGCTTTATTGTCGGCATCGGTGCGGCGTTGGTTGCCGGGTTATTCCAGTTTGGCGGGGATCTGTACCCGATGCTCGGCATCGTGGCGGTGTTTATGATCGGCCAAGCCCTGGAGGGCACCGTGCTTACCCCGCTGCTGGTGGGTGACAAAATCGGTATGCACCCGGTGGCGGTGATCTTTGCGATTCTGGCTGGCGGTGAGCTGTTCGGTTTTACCGGTGTATTGCTGGCCTTGCCGGTAGCGGCCGTGATCATGGTGCTGGTGCGCCATGTGCAGGATTTGTATAAGGATTCCCAGGTCTATAAAGGCAGTGAGGATCCGCAGTTGTAGAGGGTGGGTTGTGAAGCGGCGGGGTTGTCGCGAGGCGGCCCGGCCTTCTTTGTGCGTTCGAGGCGGCTCGCAGGCGCCAGAAAAAGCCCAATCAATCCAAGACCTTAACGCAAACCTTTGATTTTGCTCGTGGTCTGTTACATTGTGTGCCCGGCGACACGGGTATAAACTTTTCAAACCTTACACAGAGGCCACTAACGGTTCGCTTGAACTGTTCAGTCAGCATGAAACCGATTCAGCTGCCCCTAGGTGTGCGTCTGCGTGATGACGCTACCTTCATAAACTATTATCCAGGCGCCAATGCCGCTGCACTCGGCTATGTCGAACGTCTGTGCGAAGCCGACGCCGGCTGGACAGAAAGCCTGATTTACCTGTGGGGCAAACATGGCGTAGGGCGTACGCACCTGCTGCAGGCCGCTTGCCTGCGCTTTGAGCAGATGGGCGAACCGGCGGTTTACCTGCCGCTGGCCGAGTTGCTGGATCGCGGCATAGAAATCCTCGATAACCTTGAGCAGTACGAGCTGGTTTGCCTGGATGACCTGCAGGCGGTGGCCGGGCGTGCTGATTGGGAAGAGGCGCTGTTCCATCTGTTCAACCGGCTGCGTGACAGCGGCCGGCGCCTGTTGATTGCAGCCTCCACCTCGCCTCGAGAATTGCCGATCAAACTGGCAGACCTCAAGTCCCGCCTGACCATGGCGCTGGTTTTCCAGATGCGCCCCCTGTCCGATGAGGACAAGCTGCGGGCTTTGCAGTTGCGTGCTTCACGCCGTGGCCTGCACCTGACTGACGAAGTCGGGCATTTCATTCTCACGCGCGGTACCCGCAGCATGAGTGCCTTGTTTGATTTGCTCGAGCGGCTCGATCAAGCGTCCTTGCAGGCGCAGCGCAAGCTGACCATTCCCTTCCTGAAAGAAACCCTTGGCTGGTAGCTCAGCCCTTCAAAAATAAGGGTTGTAGCCGGTTTTGACAGTTTCCAGGCGCCAAAAATCCTGCGCGGCCAAAGGGCTGTGGGCGCAAAATCTGTCGTCAGGGGTGTAAAGCCTTAGATGTCACGACAAAACCATCAAGTCACATTTAGATCGATTGAATTTGCAAATGAGGATCATAGAAGGCATAGTCGCGGCTACTTTTTCTAATAAGCCACGGTCGTGCCCATGCTAAAGCGCTTCGCACCCCTCGTGCCCCTCGCACTCGTTACCCTGTTGTTTGGTTGTGCTGCTCACACGCCAGTGTCGCAGCAAGTCGTCCAGGCTCAGGTTCAAAAGTCATCTTCGGTCTCGCAAACTTCCGCTCTTTATCAGGAAGAACTGGCAACCGAAAAAGAACTGGCTGAGTTTTCTGCCAACAGCAAGCCTTATGAATTGCCAGCTCTGGCTGACAGCATTCTAGAGCGCGGTATGTCCTTGATCGGTACCCGTTACCGTTTTGGTGGCACCTCCGAGGCAGGCTTCGATTGCAGCGGCTTTATCGGTTATCTGTTCAAGGAAGAGGCGGGCATGCAATTGCCGCGCTCAACCCGCGAAATGATCAACGTAAAAGCACCGCTGGTCGCACGGAATAATTTGAAACCGGGTGATTTGCTGTTCTTCAGCACCAATGGTCGTGGCCGTGTGAGCCATGCCGGGATTTACCTGGGTGATGACCAGTTTATTCACTCCAGCAGCCGCCGCAGCGGTGGTGTGCGGATTGATAACCTGGGTGACAGCTACTGGAGCAAGACCTTTATTGAGGCCAAACGCGCCCTGGCGATGGCCCCTGCGAGCGTCGTAGCCCGCAAGTAAAGTTAATGTGTTACTTGAAGTTCTGCAGCTAAGAGCTAGAATTAAGTCGCAATGTTAAATTTCTGAAGCCGCGAAGGTGCCCCCTCTCGCGGCTTTGGGGTTCGCGGCCTGAGTTGCCGTATCCAGAATCAGGAACATTCTGTTTATGTCGATCATGGCCCGCGTTGCTCTCCTCACTTTAGCAGCACTGCTCAGTGCCTGCGCCAGCCGCACCCCGCCAGCCCCCGTGGCACAAAAGCCGGTTGTGTTTATCACTCATCCCGAAGAAACCTCGCCGGTTGCCGCAGATGTGCTTTTTCGCGCCCTTGGTCTGGTAGGTACGCCTTATCGCTGGGGCGGCAATACCCCGGATTCGGGGTTTGATTGCAGTGGCCTGATCAAGTACGTGTACAACGACGCCGCGGGTATTTCGTTGCCGCGCACTACGCGCGAGATGATCGTGATGCGTGCGCAGAGCATCGGCCAGGACAAGCTGCAAACCGGTGACCTGCTGTTCTTTGCAACCAATGGTGGCTCCCAGGTCAGTCACGCCGGGATCTACGTAGGCGAAGGGCGCTTTGTCCATGCGCCGGCCACGGGCGGTACGGTTAAGCTGGACAGCCTGAACAAGGCCTACTGGCAGAGGGCTTATCTGAATGCCAAGCGCGTGTTGCCGACCGAGCAGCATTTGGCACGTTTGCCCTAAAGCCCCTCACCCCAACCCTCTCCCTCCGGGGAGGGCTAGGGTGAGGGCGGCTCTTGATTAGAAAGCCTATTTTCCCGACACCCGCCAAACCTTGTTGCCTACATCATCAGCCACCAACAAGTCCCCTTGCTTGTCGATCACCACGCCCACTGGCCGGCCCATGGCTTTTTCGTCGGCGTTAAGAAAGCCGGTCAGCACATCGATCGGCATGCCCTCCGGTTTGCCGCCGGCAAAAGGCACGAAAATCACTTTGTAACCACTGTGGGGTTTGCGGTTCCAGGAGCCGTGCTGGCCGATAAAGGCACCCTGGGTAAAGCCGGGTAAATGGCTGCCTTCGGCAAACGTCAGCCCCAAAGACGCCGTGTGTGGCCCAACGGCGTAATCCGGGGCAATGGCCTTGGCCACCAGTTCAGGGTTTTGCGGGTTGACCCGCACATCCACATGCTGGCCGTAGTAGCTGTAGGGCCAGCCATAGAAGCCGCCATCCTGGACTGATGTGATGTAGTCGGGCACCAGGTCACTGCCGATTTCGTCACGCTCATTAACTGCTGTCCAGAGCTTGCCGGAGGTGGGCTCCCAGTCCATGCCATTAGGGTTGCGCAGGCCCGACGCAAAAATGCGGTGGCTGCCGGTGGCCGGGTCGACTTCCCAGATCGCGGCGCGACCTTGCTCCTTGTCCATGCCATTTTCGCCCACATTGCTGTTGGATCCGACGGTCACATATAACTTGGTGCCGTCCTTGCTGGCGATCACGTTTTTGGTCCAATGGTGGTTCAGAGGCCCGCCGGGTAAGTCCACCACCTTGACCGGTTTGGCGCTGATGCTGTTTTCACCGGCTTGATAGGGGAAGCGCAACAGCTTGTCGGCATCTGCCACATACAGATCGTTACCCACCAGCGTCATGCCAAAGGGAGAGTTCAGGTTCTCAATAAACACGGTGCGGGTTTCGGCGACGCCATCGTGGTCCGCGTCGCGCAGCAGGGTAATCCGGTTTGCACTTGGCACTCCGGCCCCGGCGCGGGACATGACCTTGTCTGCGATCCAGCCCTTGATGCCCTTGCTGTCATCCGGCTTGGGCGGCGAATTGGATTCGGCCACCAGCACGTCGCCGTTGGGCAGTACATAGAGCCAGCGCGGGTGGTCGAGGTTCTGGGCGAAAGCGGCGACGTGCAAGCCGTGGGCAGCCACTGGGGTGGCATTATCGGGCCAGCCGATGGCGGGGGCGATATTGACCGTCGGAATCAGGGTTTTATTGGGTTCGGGAAGCTTGGGTGATGGGCCGGTTCCCTCACTGACTTGCAGGGTCGAGCTTTCGCCGCAAGCGACCAATCCTGCGGCAAGAACAATAACAACGGCGTGCTGGCGCTTGAGCATGTGGTTCTCCATAAGATCTTGTCTGGTAGTAGAGAAGCGTAGCTGTTTAAAGGTTCAGCCCGGGCGCCGGATAAAGCCTTTAGGCGCCGGCTTTAATTGACGCTCCACCCCCAACCCTCTAACCTTCGCGGCTTGTTTCAGGTGCTCTGTGGCCACGGGTCGACAGAGTGAAACAGGGAAGCCGGTGAGGGAGTGTTGGACCTACACAACCGCCACGATCCCGGCGCTGCCCCCGCAACGGTAAACGAGTCAAAGCCACGCTCAGTGCCACTGTGTTTTTTGCACGGGAAGGCGCGTGGACAAGGGTGCACCCTACAGGTGCCGCCCGCTTGTGAGCCCGGAGACCGGCCTGATCCATCCACCACTCTCGCGGCGGGCGATGCAGTGTGTTTTTTCAATTTCCCCCGCCTCCCGTTTGCATCATCGAACCCAACGGAGAGTTGCCATGAATGAATCCCCCGAGCGCGACGAACGCCATCAGGCGCGCATGCTGCGCAAAAAAGCGGTTATGGACGAGCGCATTGCCAGCTCGCCCAATGAATGCGGACTGCTGCTGGTATTGACCGGCAATGGCAAAGGCAAAAGCAGTTCTGCGTTTGGCATGCTGGCCCGGGCCATGGGCCACGGCATGCAGTGCGGCGTGGTGCAGTTCATCAAGGGGCGCAACAGCACCGGTGAGGAGATTTTCTTCCGCCGTTTTCCCGAGCAGGTGCGCTACCACGTGATGGGTGAAGGCTTTACCTGGGAAACCCAGGACCGCCAGCGCGATATCGCCGCCGCCGAAGCCGCGTGGGAAGTGTCCCGCGAGATGCTGCGCGATCCGTCCATTGGGTTGGTGGTGCTCGATGAGCTGAATATCGCGCTCAAGCACGGCTACCTCGATCTGGAACAGGTGCTCGCCGACCTGCAAGCCCGTCCGGCCATGCAGCATGTGCTGGTCACCGGCCGTGGCGCCAAACCTGAACTGATTGATCTGGCTGATACCGTGACTGAGATGGCGGTGGTCAAACACGCTTTCCAGGCCGGGATCAAAGCCCAGAAAGGCATCGAATTGTGAGTGTTGAAGTATGAGAGCGTCACGTCATTGCCCGGCGGTGCTGATCGCCGCGCCGGCTTCCGGTCAGGGCAAGACCACGGTTACAGCGGCTTTGGCCCGGTTGCATCGCAATCAGGGGCGCAAGGTGCGGGTATTCAAGTGCGGCCCGGATTTTCTCGACCCCATGATCCTGGAGCGCGCCAGCGGTGCGCCGGTGTATCAGGTGGATTTGTGGATGGTGGGCGCCGAGGAAAGCCGTCGCCTGCTGTGGGAAGCCGCCGGTGAGGCGGACCTGATTTTGATTGAAGGTGTGATGGGGCTGTTTGACGGCACGCCTTCCAGCGCCGATCTGGCACGGCATTTTGGCGTGCCGGTGTTGGGGGTGATTGATGGCACTGCCATGGCCCAAACCTTTGGTGCGCTGGCCCTTGGTTTGGCGCGCTATCAGCCGGATCTGCCGTTTGCCGGGGTGCTGGCCAATCGAGTTGGCACCGTACGCCATGCACAGTTGCTCGAAGGCAGCCTGACCGAAGGCTTGCGCTGGTACGGCGCGCTGTCCCGCGAAACCGGCATCGAACTGCCAAGCCGTCATCTGGGACTGGTGCAGGCCAGCGAGCTGAATGATCTGGATGCGCGCCTGGATGCGGCGGCCAATGCCCTGGCCAGCACCTGTGAGGTAGCGCTGCCACCGCCGGTTGAATTCGCTGCGCCTGAGCCGGTGGCCGTCGAGCCGCTGCTGGCAGGTGTGCGAATTGCCGTGGCCCGCGACGAAGCCTTTGCCTTCACTTATGGCGCCAACCTCGCGTTATTACGTGATATGGGCGCCGAACTGCTGTTTTTCTCACCGATCCGTGACAGTCAGCTGCCTGAAGCAGACAGCCTGTATTTGCCCGGTGGTTACCCTGAACTGCATCACCTTGAGCTGTCGCGCAACGTGCCGATGCTCATGGCGATTCGCGCACACCACAGGGCCGGTAAACCGCTGCTGGCCGAGTGCGGTGGCATGCTTTACCTGCTCGATGCCCTGACCGATGTCGAGGGCCAGCGCGCCGAACTGGTTGGCTTGCTGGCAGGGGAGGCGACGATGCAAAAGCGCCTGGCTGCCCTGGCGCTGCAAGCTGTGGACATGCCTGAAGGGCTGTTGCGCGGCCACACCTACCACCACTCGCTGACCAGTACCGAACTTGAGCCTGTTGCTCGCGGCCTGAGCCCCAATGGCGGGCGCGGCGCCGAAGCGGTGTATCGCGAAGGGCGAATGACCGCTTCTTATGTACACTTTTACTTCCCGTCCAATCCTCAGGCCATTGCCGCGTTGTTTGCGCCATGTGCCGTGAAGGTGCCATGAGCGATAACGCATTCAGCCCTCAAGAACGCGCCGCCGTGTACCGCGCCATCGCCGAGCGTCGTGATATGCGCCACTTCAGTGGTGGCACTGTGGCACCCGAGTTGTTGTCGCGTTTGCTGGAAGCGGCGCATCAAGCCCCGAGCGTGGGCTTGATGCAGCCGTGGCGGTTTATCCGCATCACTGACCGCGAGCTGCGCGGCAAGATCCAGGGTCTGGTGGAAGAAGAGCGGGTACGCACCGCGGATGCCCTGGGCCAGCGCTCCGATGAATTCATGACGCTCAAGGTCGAAGGTATCAACGATTGCGCCGAGGTGCTGGTGGCTGCGTTGATGGATGACCGCGAAAAGCACATTTTTGGTCGCCGTACGCTGCCGGAAATGGACATGGCGTCCTTGTCCTGTGCCATTCAAAACCTGTGGCTGGCGGCCCGGGTCGAAGGGCTGGGCATGGGCTGGGTGTCATTGTTCGAACCGCAGGCACTGGCTGATCTGCTGGGGTTGCCTGCCGGGGCCAAGCCGCTCGCTGTACTGTGCCTGGGCCCGGTCGAGGCGTTTTATCCGGCGCCGATGCTGGTCCTGGAAGGGTGGGCGCAAGCGCGTCCGCTCAGTGAACTGGTGTACGAGAATTATTGGGGAGTGAGTCCATGAGTGTGGCGTTGCTGTGCGTTGCCGGGGTGGCGCTGGATGCGTTGCTCGGCGAGCCCAAACGCTGGCATCCGCTGGTTGCCTTTGGCCGTATGGCCGAGCGTATTGAGCAGCGTTTCAATTCCGGCGGCCGTGGCTGGCGCAGTCATGGTGTCACGGCCTGGGTACTGGCAGTGCTGCCGCTGACGATCCTGGCCACGGCCCTGTCCTGGCTGCCTTATATTGGCTGGCTGGTGGACATTGCGGCGCTGTATTGCGCACTGGGCATGCGCAGCCTCGGTGAGCACGTACAACCAGTAGCCGAGGCATTGCGCGCCAATAACCTGGATGAGGCGCGCACGCGGGTGGGTTATCTGGTCAGCCGTCAGACCAGTGAGCTGGATTCTACCGAAGTGGCCCGTGCCGCCACCGAGTCGGTGCTGGAAAACGGCAGCGATGCGGTATTTGCCGCGATTTTCTGGTTTGTGGTCGCGGGTGCGCCAGGGGTGGTGCTCTATCGTTTGAGTAATACCCTGGATGCCATGTGGGGCTATCGCAACGAACGCTTTGAGCGTTTTGGCTGGGCTGCGGCGCGGATCGACGATGTTCTTAACTATATTCCTGCAAGGTTGGTTGCGTTGACCTATGCCGCTTTGGGTAAAACCCGACTGGCCCTGAAGAGCTGGCGCAAGCAGGCACCGCTGTGGGACAGCCCCAATGCCGGCCCGGTCATGGCTGCTGGTGCCGGAGCGCTGGGTGTTGAGTTGGGTGGCCCGGCGATTTATCACGGCGAACTGCATGAGCGCCCGCAATTGGGCGAAGGTGCACCGGCAGACGCCGAGTCGATCGGCCGTGGCTGGCAACTGGTGCAGCGTGGCGTATGGCTGTGGCTGCTGATCCTGTGTGTCTGGAGTGAATTCTATGCTTGAGCACGGTGGGCGTTTGCGCAAGGCGGCGTTGCACTACGGCATTGCCGAGGCGGACTGGCTGGACCTGTCCACCGGCCTGGCGCCCTGGCCCTTTGCAATCCCCCAGGTGCCCGAACGCGCCTGGGCGCGCTTGCCTGAGGCCGATGACGGCCTTGAGCAAGCGGCCTGCGCCTATTACGGCGCGCCGCATGTGCTGGCGGTACCGGGTTCACAGTGTGCCATTCAGTTGCTGCCGCGTTTGCGCCGTAGCGGCAAGGTTGGCGTGCTGTCGCCGTGTTACGCCGAGCATGCCCATGCGTGGCGGCGCAGCGGGCATATCGTGCGGGAAATCATGGAGCAGGAAATCGACTTCTACATCGACACACTGGATGTGCTGGTGGTGGTCAACCCCAACAATCCCACGGGCTTGAGTCTGACCCCGGAACGCCTGCTGGAGTGGCATGCGCGGCTGATGCAGCGCGGCGGCTGGCTGGTGGTGGACGAAGCCTTTATGGACAACACGCCGCAACTGAGCCTGGCCGCGCATACCCAGCGTACCGGGTTGATCGTATTGCGCTCTTTCGGCAAGTTTTTTGGCCTGGCGGGCGTTCGGCTGGGTTTTGTGCTGGCTGAACTCAAGTTACTCAAGTTGCTGGCCGAGCAAGTCGGTCCCTGGGCGGTCAGCGGCCCGACGCGGATTGTCGGCCAGGCCTGCCTGCTCGACTCCGAGGCCCAAGCTCGTCAGCGCGAACGCAGCGAACTGGCCAGCGGGCGTCTGGAACGTCTGTTGGGCTTGCATGATCTGCCGCCGCAAGGGGGCTGTGCGCTGTTCCAGTGGTTGATCACCTCCCATGCCGATAGCCTTTACGAGTTTATGGCGCACCGCGGCATTTTGCTGCGCCTGTTTACCCACAACAGCAGCGTGCGTTTTGGCCTGCCAGCCGAAGAAGCTGACTGGCTGCGCCTGGAGCAGGCTCTGGCGGCGTACACCAAGGAATCCTTATGAGCACGTTGATGGTGCAGGGCACCACGTCCGATGCCGGTAAAAGCACCCTGGTGACGGCCCTGTGCCGCTGGCTGTCCCGTCAGGGCGTGGCGGTGGTGCCGTTCAAACCACAAAATATGGCGCTCAACAGTGCCGTGACTGCCGAAGGCGGTGAAATCGGTCGCGCCCAGGCAGTACAGGCACAGGCAGCCGGGCTGGCACCGCACACGGACATGAACCCGGTGCTGCTCAAGCCCAATAGCGACACCGGAGCCCAGGTAATCATTCATGGTCGTGCTGTCACCAACATGAATGCCGTGGCGTATCACGATTACAAGGCCATCGCCATGCAGGCCGTTCTGGCCTCGCACCAGCGTTTGAGTGCGGCGTACCCGGTGGTGATGGTAGAAGGCGCCGGTTCGCCGGCCGAGATCAATCTACGGGCCGGTGATATCGCCAACATGGGCTTTGCCGAGGCGGTGGACTGCCCGGTGGTGCTGATCGCCGATATCAATCGTGGTGGCGTGTTTGCTCATCTGGTCGGTACTCTGGAATTGCTCTCGGACACCGAGCAGGCGCGGGTCAAGGGCTTTATCATCAACCGCTTTCGCGGCGATATTGCGCTGCTCCAGCCCGGCCTCGACTGGCTGGAGCAGCGCACCGGCAAACCGGTGATCGGTGTGCTGCCCTATGTGATGGACTTGCACCTCGAGGCCGAAGACGGCATCGACCAGCGCCAGACCGACAAGGCCGACCAGGTGCTCAAGGTGGTGGTGCCGGTGCTGCCGCGCATCAGCAACCACACCGACTTCGACCCGCTGCGCCTGCACCCGCAAGTGGACTTGCAGTTTGTCGGGCCGGGGCAGCCTATCCCGCCTGCCGACCTGATCATCCTGCCCGGTTCCAAAAGCGTGCGCAGTGATCTGGCCTATTTACGCGCCAATGGCTGGGACACGGTCATCAGCCGTCACTTGCGCTATGGCGGCAAGCTGCTGGGGATTTGCGGCGGTTTGCAGATGCTTGGTGAGCAGGTGCACGACCCGCTGGGCCTTGAAGGCACTGCGGGCAGCAGTGCCGGGCTGGGCTTGCTGGCATTCAGTACCGAACTGGCTGCCGAAAAACAGTTACGCAATGTGCGCGGGCACCTGGCCCTGGAAAACGCCGAGGTCATGGGTTACGAAATCCACGCGGGCGTGACGACGGGGGCTGCTCTGGAGCAACCGGCAGTGCATCTGGATGACGGACGCCGTGAGGGTGCACAAAGCGCGGACGGGCAGATTCTCGGTACTTACCTGCATGGCCTGTTCGAATCCCCTGCCGCTTGCAGCGCGTTGTTGCGCTGGGCCGGTTTGCAGGATGTGCAGGCCGTGGACTACCACGCCCTGCGCGAGCGGGATATCGAGCGGCTGGCGGATCTGGTGGAAAACCACCTGGATACGGCGTACTTGCGCGAACTGTGCGGAATTTGAATCGTGTGGGAGCGAGCCTGCTCGCGAACAATGCCACTTCGCGAGCAGGCTCTCTGCCGCAGTGGACTTGCCGCATTTCCAGAGGTTAATTGACATGCTGCAACTGATTTTGGGTGGCGCCCGTTCGGGCAAGAGCCGTCTGGCTGAAAAGCTCGCGGCCGAGTCTGGCTGTGCTGTTACCTATATCGCCACCAGCCAGCCGCTGGACGGCGAGATGAATGAGCGCGTGCGCCATCATCGCGAACGCCGCCCTGAACATTGGGCGCTGATTGAAGAACCGGTCGAATTGGCCCGCGTACTGCGCGACAACGCGCGCGCCGATGCTTGCCTGCTGGTTGATTGCCTGACGCTATGGCTGACCAACCTGCTGATGCTTGAAGACCTTCAGCGCCTGAACGCCGAGCGTGATGCGCTGCTGGAATGCCTGGCTGAGCTGCCGGGCGAAATCCTGTTTGTCAGCAACGAAACCGGAATGGGTGTCGTACCGCTGGGCGAATTGACTCGCCGCTATGTCGATGAAGCCGGTTGGTTGCATCAAGCCCTGGCCGAGCGCTGTCAGCGAGTCGTGTTGACAGTGGCTGGCCTGCCCCTGACGTTGAAAGGAACTGCACTATGAGCACCCCCTGGTGGCTGAAGCCCTGCAAACCCGTTGATCGTGACATGCAAGCTGCTGCGGGCGAGCATCAGCAACAACTGACCAAACCCGCGGGCTCGCTAGGTCAACTTGAGGCGCTGGCAGTGCAACTGGCCGGGTTGCAAGGGCGGCTCAAGCCCCGTGTCGATCAACTTTGGATCGGCATTTTCGCCGGCGATCACGGCGTGGTTGCCGAGGGTGTCTCGGCTTATCCGCAGGCGGTGACCGGGCAAATGCTGCATAACTTTGTCAGCGGCGGCGCGGCGATCAGCGTGTTGGCCCGTCAGTTGGGTGCGCAACTGGATGTCGTGGACCTGGGTACGGTCACGCCGATGCTGGAGCTGGCCGGGGTGCGGCACCTGCAGTTGGGTGCGGGTACGGCCAATTTCGTCCAGGCCCCGGCGATGTCTGACAGCCAAGGTTTGAGAGCCCTGCAGGCCGGGCGCGACAGCGTGCTGCGGGCGCAGGCGGCAGGCAGTGAAGTGTTTATTGGCGGTGAAATGGGCATCGGTAACACGGCGTCCGCGAGTGCGGTGGCCAGTGCGTTGCTCGCTTGTCCGGCTTCACTGTTGACCGGGCCGGGTACTGGCCTGGATGCGGCGGGAGTGAGCCACAAGGCACGGGTGATTGAGCGGGCGCTGGCGTTTCACGAGGGGCATCTCGATGATCCGCTGCAGACCCTGTTTCGTCTGGGTGGCTTTGAAATTGCAGCCCTGGTCGGTGCTTATGTGGCCTGCGCTCAGGAGGGGATTGTAGCGGTGGTCGATGGCTTTATCTGCACCGTTGCGGCCATGGTCACCGTGCGCCTGAATCCACAGTGTCGTGAGTGGCTGGTGTTCAGCCATCGCGGGGCAGAGCAGGGCCATCGTCATGTGCTCGAGAGCCTGCAGGCCGAGCCACTGCTTGATCTGGGATTGCGCCTGGGCGAGGGCAGTGGTGCTGCGCTGGCGGTGCCGTTGATGCGTCTGGCCTGCGACCTGCACGGGCAGATGGCGACGTTTGCCCAAGCCGCAGTGGCAGATCGCCCGGCATGACCGTACAGCTGGATTTGCTGCGTCATGGCGAAACCGAGCTGGGAGGCGGTTTGCGCGGCAGCCTGGACGACGCCTTGACGGCTCTGGGCTGGACGCAAATGCGTGATGCGGTCCAGGGCAAAGGGCCGTGGGATCGTATCGTCAGCTCGCCGTTGCAGCGTTGTGCATTGTTTGCCCGGGAGTTGAGCGTGCAGCTCGATATTCCCGTGTCTTTCGACAAAGATCTGCAAGAGCTGCATTTTGGTGCGTGGGAAGGGCGCAGTGCTGCGGCGCTGATGGAAACCGACGAGCAGGCCCTGGGCTTGTTCTGGGCTGACCCCTATGCTTTTACTCCGCCCGAGGGTGAGCCAGTGCTGGCGTTTTCGGCGCGCGTGCTGTCTGCCGTCAACCGTTTGCAGCAGCAGTTCGCCGGTGAGCGGCTGCTCGTGGTGTGCCATGGCGGGGTGATGAAACTGTTGCTGGGCCGGGCCCGTGGCTTGCCCCGTGAGCATCTGTTGCAAGTGCCTGTGGGCCACGGCGCGCTCATTGGTTTGCGGGTCGGTGCGGATGATCAGTTGCTCGAGGTCGGCGAGTGATGTTGCCGTTCTGGATTGCCCTGCAGTTTTTAAGCAGCTTGCCGATTCGCTTGCCCGGGATGCCCCAGCCTCAAGAACTGGGGCGCTCTTTGTTGTTTTACCCACTGGTGGGATTGTTGTTCGGCCTGCTGCTGTACGGCGTTAGCGGGCTGCTGTCCGATGCGCCGTTGATGTTGCACGCCGCCTTGTTGCTGACCCTTTGGGTGTTGCTCAGTGGCGGTTTGCACCTGGACGGCCTGGCTGATAGTGCAGATGCCTGGTTAGGCGGTTTTGGTGATCGTGAGCGTACGCTGACCATCATGAAAGACCCGCGCAGCGGGCCGATTGCGGTGGTTGTGTTGATTCTGGTGCTGTTGCTCAAGTTTTGCGCGCTGCTGGCGTTGCTTGAGCACGGCAACGGTACTGCCTTGCTGATTGTCCCTTTGATCGGGCGCAGTGCTTTGCTGGCAGTATTCCTGACTACGCCCTATGTGCGCGCGGGTGGATTGGGGCAGGCGCTGGCTGATCATCTGCCACGCAAGGCAGGCTGGTGGGTGCTGGGGCTTAGTGCCCTGGTTTGTGTACTGTTGGCCGGTTATTCTGGGTGGTTGGCGCTTGGCCTGGCAGCGCTGGGGTTCGTTTGGTTGCGCAGGGTGATGATCCGTCGTTTGGGCGGCACTACCGGTGATACCGCCGGGGCGCTGCTGGAACTGCTCGAAGTGCTGGTGCTGGTAGGATTGGCGCTGATCTGATGGTGAACGTGCCCGCTCCCACAAAAAACCGGGCGGGTGGCGTTACATAAATCTTGATTGTCTTTTATTGCGGGTATATACATACAAAATGTTACCAACCCAGTGTTTATGTACCAATCTGCGACGTGCTGCACGTGGCGTGAGCAGGCACTACGACGGCGCTCTCGATGGCTTCGGGATCAACGTCGCCCAGTATTCCTTGCTGTGCAATCTCAAGCGGCTCGATCAACCGAGCATTTCCACCCTGGCAGAAGCCATGGGGCTGGATCGCAGTACCTTGGGGCGTAATGTGCGGGTGCTTGAGGGCGCCGGGTTGCTGAAGATGACTGAGGGCGCAGACCAGCGTAACCGGCTGGTGTGCCTGACTCGGGCAGGTGAGGACTGCCTTGCGGCTGCCTTGCCGGCCTGGGAGGCCGCCCAGCAGCGCTTGATGGACCGTTTGGGCGAAACCAGGCGTGCGCAGCTGTTGCAACTGTTGGATGAGCTGGCGGGTAAAGACTGATACTCAGTCGTTTGACTTTAAATGGGTATATACCCGCTTCCGGAGAATAATAATGACAACGGTGTGGCGCAACAGCGCTTGGGTTCTTCTTGGCAGTGCGCTCATTCTGGCATTGTCGTTGGGTGTCAGGCATGGCTTCGGGTTGTTTCTGCCGCCCATGAGCGCGCAGTTTGGCTGGGGGCGTGAGGTGTTTGCATTTGCCATCGCCCTGCAAAATCTGATCTGGGGCTTGGCACAGCCCTTTACCGGGGCGTTGGCTGATCGCTTTGGCGCGGCGAAAGTGGTGATCGTTGGCGGCGTGCTGTATGCCGTAGGGCTGTTGCT
This sequence comes from Pseudomonas sp. FSL R10-1339, assembly GCF_009600545.1. Lineage (NCBI taxonomy): Bacteria > Pseudomonadati > Pseudomonadota > Gammaproteobacteria > Pseudomonadales > Pseudomonadaceae > Pseudomonas > Pseudomonas sp. FSL R10-1339. Next base: position 55,548 of record NZ_WIVQ01000015.1, read on the forward strand.
GATGGGGTTGGCGGATTCACCGCTGTCGCTGTCGTTGAGTGCGGGGTTGCTGATCGGTATCGGCCTGTCGGGCACATCGTTCTCGGTAATTCTGGGGGTGGTTGGCCGTGCCCTGCCTGCAGAAAAACGCAGCATGGGCATGGGCATCGCCAGTGCCGCAGGGTCTTTCGGTCAATTTGCCATGTTACCCGGCACCCTGGGCCTTATTGGCTGGCTCGGCTGGTCGACGGCGCTTTTGGTGTTGGGCGTACTGGTAGCGATGATTGTGCCATTAGTGGGCATGCTCAAGGATCGTCCGCTGCCAAGCCTGGGCGGTGAGCAAACCCTCAGGGAGGCCCTGCGTGAGGCCTGCTCGCATTCGGGCTTCTGGCTGCTGGCGTTGGGTTTTTTTGTTTGCGGCTTTCAGGTGGTGTTTATCGGTGTCCACCTGCCAGCCTATCTGGTGGATCAGCATTTGCCGGCGACAGTTGGCACCACGGTGCTGGCGCTGATCGGTCTGTTTAATATCTTCGGTACTTACACGGCTGGCTGGCTCGGCGGGCGCATGTCCAAGCCGCGCTTGCTGACGGCCTTGTACCTGGCGCGGGCGGTAGTGATCGTATTGTTTTTGTGGGCGCCGATCACACAACTCAGCGCTTACCTGTTTGGCATGGCCATGGGCTTTTTGTGGTTGTCGACGGTACCGCTGACCAATGGCACGGTGGCGACCCTGTTTGGCGTGCGTAACCTGTCGATGCTGGGCGGGATCGTATTTCTCTTCCATCAGCTGGGGGCTTTTCTGGGCGGCTGGCTGGGTGGCGTGGTCTATGATCAGACCGGCAGCTATGATCTGATCTGGCAAGTCTCGATTTTGTTGAGCCTGTTGGCGGCTGCCTTGAACTGGCCCGTGCGCGAGCGCCCGGTGGCCCGTTTGCAGGCGCAAGGGAGTTTAGGATGAGTGCAAGCTGGATCTGGTTGGGTGCAGTCAGTGCCGGTGCCTTGTTGCTGGCTCTTGTCTGGTGGGGCTGGCATCAGGGTGGGCTGGCCTTGATGCAGTTGGGTATGGGTGCTTGCTAGTGTAGCGGCGGATGAGTAAGTTCTGAGCTTGCCTCTTTCTCAAGGACACCGATGATGCTTAAGCGCTGGATTGCGATGCCTGTATTGCTGTTGGCCTGCGCCGGTTCGGTCTGGGCGGCGGATTGCCCGCCTTTACTGGAGGGCTCGTTGCCCAAGTTGCGGGCCAAGGAATCGATTGATCTGTGCCAGCGCTTTGCCGGTAAACCGCTGTTGATCGTCAATACCGCGAGTTTTTGCGGATTTGCTCCGCAGTTCAAGGGGCTTGAGGCGTTGAACCAGCGCTACAAGGGCCAGGGGCTGGAGCTGATCGGCGTGCCTTCAGACGACTTCAAGCAAGAGGCCAAGGATGGTGAGGAGACGGCCAAGGTCTGCTACGTCAACTATGGCGTGACGTTCACCATGATCGATCCGCAGCATGTGCGGGGGCCTGATGCCGCGCACCTGTTCAAGGTACTGGCCGAGCAGAGCAATGCGCCGAAGTGGAACTTCTACAAGTATGTGGTGGATCGCCAGGGCAATGTGATTGCCAGCTTCTCCAGTTTAACCAAGCCCGACAGTCCTGAATTGATCGAGGCCATCGACAAGGCCATTGCTTCAAGGCCCTGAATCGCAGCCATTAAAAATCCCCGCCTCGGCAACGAGAGCGGGGATTTTTTTGATTCAGCTGGCGAGGGGATTAGCCTCGCGGAGAATCAGAACTTGTAGGTTGCACCTACAGCAAAACCGTTTGCACTGTTTTCATATTTGGAGCTGTAGTAACTACCGATCTGAGGTTTGGCGTCATCAACCTTGACGGACTCTTCCTTGAGGTAGGAATAAGCCACGTCAATGTTCAGGTTGTCATTGACGGCATAACCGGCACCCAAGCTGAAAATTGTACGGTCGCCGGTAGGGATACGTGGCGAGCGATTTTCATTGTTGGTAGGCGACTGGTCCCAGGTCAGACCGGTACGCAGTACCCACTGCTTGTTCAACTGGTACGAAGTACCGATGGCGTATGCCCAGGTATCGTGCCAGTTCTGCTCTTCCTTGATGGTGCTGAACAGTGCGGGCGATGCGGCGCCGCCGGCAGCGGCGGTTACGCCTTCGTTCTCTACGGTGATGTCTTTCAAGCGGCTCCAGCGAGTCCAGGTAGTACCTGCATAAACCTTCCACGCGTCATTGATTTCTTGTGTAACCGACAGGTCCCAGGATTCAGGGGTGTCGATTTTCAGCGAGGCGTCATAACGGTTGCTTTTCAGGCGGGCAGCCGTGAACGGGTCGCTGCTGGCCGTGACGTTAGTGTGGCCTTCGAGCTTGTATTTAACCTTGGAGTGGTAAGTCAAACCAACGCGAGTGGTATCGGTAGCCTGTACCAATACACCAACGTTAAAGCCCAGAGCGGTATCGTCGCCCTTGATTTTTACATTGCTGTCGCCTGCCCCGGCCAGTGGGTTCGGGGTCAGTCTGACTTCGGACTCGAGTGTACCGGCGATGCGGTTAATGGTCGGGCCAAAGCCGATCGATACCTTGTCGTTGAATGCATAGCTGACGGTAGGTTGCAGGGTTACAACTTTTACTTCGCTTTTGCTGCCGAAGCCGCGGCCCTGGAAGCTGCTTTCGTAGTCGGTCACAAGGCCGAACGGAGCATAAACACCGAAGCCTACGGCCCACTCGTCATTGAGCTTGTTGGTGTAAAAGCCCATAGGGACGGCAGTAAATGGAACCATGTCGCCTTTATTGGTACCCGAGATGCTGCCACGGGCATCCTTGATATCGGTCGAAGCATCAATAACAGCGATACCGCCTGTTACTTGCTGGCCGCTGAGGCGGGACATACCGGCAGGGTTACCGAAAACGGTACTTGCATCGTCGGCAGAAGATGAACGACCTGCGAAACCGGTCCCCATACCGCTGACGCTTTGTTCGTTGAGTGCGAAGCCGCTAGCGAAAATCTGGCTGGAAGCCAAAGTGACGGCGAGGCCAAGTGTGGTCTTGAGCATTACTTTTTTCATTATTAGAACTCCTTATGATCACCGGACGAAAACTACCAACATTTTTGTGGTTGCGCTATAGGCTAAATCGAAGAAGATAGCGATGTTTTGTAGGACAATCCGACCGGTTTTAAATCATTTACACGTTGTTATAGTAGGTGGGAATCTCAAGCAATCTGGTTGAGAGGTGAGACGCAGCTGTGCCAGGCGTGGGCAAAATCGCGCAAACGTCCATGTGGTTCAAAGGCTTGGCGTCAGATCCTTGCCATGCCCAATAAATCGTCAGCCGCGGGGACAACGACTTTGTGTTGCTCTATCAACAGCCAGGCAATGGCGGTGGCGTAGCGCAAATTAACCGTGAGCTCGATATGAGGGCTGCACAAAAACGCATGCTGACTGGCCAGCCCGCGAACCAGGCTCGCCAGATCCGGGTCGTGGGCCAGGTATTGGTCCCACAGGTCCGCATGGCGTATCTCACGTATGCAATAAAGGCCGTGACCGTGGCGATCGTGCAGGGCCGAGCCCAGGTGCGACTGGCTGGCCGCAATACCTAGCAACAAAGCTTCTGCATCCGGGTTGTCTTGCCCCAGATACAGAAGCGTTGGCCGGATCACGTAATGGCTCAACTCTCTGGCAGCGATACCCATAAAGTCCTCGAGGCCTGAAAATGACCAGCGAGGCCCATGCGCTTGGCAGCAGTGGATCGGAAGGGGTCGCTGGAAGCGGATCATGCCGCTTGAGTTGAAGTGTAGTGTCAGATTCTCGCTGTAAAGTTATGTTTTTAAAACATTTAAAGCTTCGGTCAGCGGGCTATATATCCGCAAGTAATTAAACAATGCCGGATATTTCTTAAAGTGCAGGCAATAAAAAGCCCTGCTAATCAGGCAGGGCTTGATGTGTAGCGCTCAAGCTATCAGGCAATCAGGGCCTGACGGGTACGCTCGATCACAGCTTGCAGAGGTTCTGCGCTGGAATACTGGTCGGGGTACAGGCGTTCGCTGTGACGGGCAATACCGTGTTCGTTGACCAGGGTGAAACTGAAGCATCCTTTGCGAGCGGCCATAATCAGGCAGTTCATTGGGGCAAAGGCGTTGGTTAGGGTGCGAATGGCATCCTGAGTATGGATTTGAGTAGACATAGTTATTAGGTGTTCCTACAAATGACACGGAATCTGATCCGTGCTGCGTTAAAACGTTCCAGTGACGTCGAGCCATTCTTTGGCTGGACGAAGAACCTGACTGGAACAAAGCCGCCAGTTGGAGCGCATTAAGTATGTGGCGCTTGGGCTGGCAGGTAGGTACTTAGGAGGGCAGGCAGTCACAACAGGAGCTAAGGTTCCGTGCTCCGGGTGAAGATCCTGATCAATTTGCAGGTTGGTTCGGTCAGAGTAAAAGAACTTCGCGATACCCTGTGCGTTTGTGCAGAGGCCGTATCGTCGCAAGATTTACCTGGAAACCATCGAGGGGGTCGATCCCGTTTGTTCAGCTTACGTTCGCTTTTTGCGAGGTGCTGGAGGGATTTGTTCGGCCCGAATTGACTTTCAGCTTGGTACTAACGCTGCGGATACTAACGGGTTGAATTTTTAAACGCAAGTATGCTAGCAAAAATACTTTATGTGGCCATGCCGCAACCTCAGGTTGGCGTGTGGCGCTGACTAGTACATTTCAGCGGTTTCGCCAGTAGCGCGGTGTGTGTGTTCTGTCGGCAACAAGCCCCTTGAATGAAGCGCCGCAGCGGTGCGTCAGCGTGCAAGCCGTGCCCGGTAAAGGCCCGGTTTTTTGCTCTGAATGTGAGCTTGTGCACATTAACAGTGCTGGTGGCAAAATCAGCGCAGATACCCGTGTTTTGCTCTTGCTAGCCTGCCTTGTAAATTTAAGTCAATGAAAAACATCGTTTTTTTTAATTGGTGAAAAAATCGACAGTTTGACCTGAGGCCGCGCGGGGTGGGCGTTTGCGGGGGTTAAAGCAAGGTTGTCCACTGACTTATCCACAGGATCTGTGGATTGTCCAAAGCGCTTGCTCTAGATCAAGGGTATCGACTTTTTTGGGCTTTACCCGGACGAAAAAAGGAGTAGAGTGGCGCGCCTTCTGTTCTGCCCTACAGTGTCGTATGAAGTTCCGCACCGCTACTTCCTCTGTTGCTCGTCCCAATACATCCACTGAAGCACCCAAACGCTTTTCTTTGCGGGTCGCGATCTGGCTGCTGGATAACCCGCGCCTGAGCGCCAGCCCCAGCGTCAAACACGTTGCCGGTCATTTGCTCAAGCAACCTGCCCGCCAGGGCGTGGTGCTGGCGCAAAGCCGTTTGGGCCAGTTGATGTGCCGTGAATGCGGCAGCGCCCGCGATCAGCGCATTGGCCACGAACTGTTGCGTCAGGCCGCTCGCGCCGGTGATCGTCTGGCCCAGCAGGAATTGAACAAGACCCAAGACTGAGCTGTCTTCGGCGCGGCCTGTTGGTTAACCTTGTTCTTTTACCTCGTGCGGAGGGTTTATGGCCCTGGATCTAAGCAGTCTGTTGCTTGGCCTGGCAGCAGCGGGCGTGCCGTTGCTGGCGTTAATCTGGCAGTTGCAACGCAAACTCGGCAGCCATCCCGCTGAGCTGGCGTTGCTCAACGAGCGTTTGAATACGGCGCAGTTGGCCCAGGAAGGTCTGGGCGCCCAGCTGGATGCCTGTCGCGACGAGGTCAGTGACCTGGGTCAGGCCAATGCCGCCAAGCAGGCCGAGCTGGCAGCATTGAGCCGCGAAGTAGAGCTCTTGCAGGTGGAGCGCGACAATGGGCGCGACGCCGCCCATGCCTGGAACCTGGAGCGCAACCAGAAAGAAGTCGAACTGCGGCGCCTGGATGCCCATGCGTCTGGGCTGGCTGCAGAGTTGCGTGAACAGCAAGACAGCCATCAGCAACGACTGAACGACCTGCAGGGTTCCCGGGACGAGCTGCGGGCCCAGTTTGCCGAGCTGGCGGGCAAGATCTTTGATGAGCGCGAGCAGCGTTTCGCCGAAACCAGCAATGAGCGCCTCGGGCAGTTGCTCGATCCGCTTAAAGAACGCATTCAGTCGTTTGAAAAGCGCGTCGAAGAAAGCTATCAGCAGGAATCGCGGGAGCGCTTTTCCCTCGGCAAAGAACTGGAGCGCCTGCAACAGTTGAATTTGCGCCTGAGCGATGAGGCGACCAACCTGACTCGCGCCCTCAAAGGCCAGAAGACCCAGGGTAACTGGGGTGAGTTGATTCTGGAGCGGGTGCTGGAGCACGCGGGGCTTGAGAAGGGCCGCGAGTACCAGACTCAGGTCAGCCTCAAGGGGCCGGACGGAGAGCGTTTCCAGCCAGACGTGTTGATCATGTTGCCCGGTGACAAGCAGGTGGTGGTCGACTCCAAGGTCAGCCTGACGGCTTATCAGCAATATGTGGGGGCTGACGACGACGTGATCGGGCAGGCGGCGCTCAAGCAGCATGTGCTATCGCTGCGCAATCATGTGAAAGGGTTGGCCAGCAAGGACTACAAGCGTCTGGAGGGGTTGCACAGCCTGGATTTCGTGTTGTTGTTCGTGCCCATCGAAGCGGCTTTTTCGGCGGCGTTGCAGGCCGAGCCCAACTTGTTTCAGGAAGCATTTGACCGTCATATCGTGATCGTCAGCCCAACCACGCTGCTGGCCACCTTGCGGGTAATCGACAGCCTCTGGAAACAAGAGCGCCAAGGCCAGAACGCCCGCGAAATTGCCGAGCGTGCCGGTTGGCTGTACGACAAGTTTGTTTTGTTTATTCAGGATCTGGATGAAGTGGGCAATCGCCTGCAGCAGTTGGACAAGGCCTACAGCTCAGCTCGCAATAAGCTGACGGAAGGCCGCGGCAATCTGGTCAGCCGCAGCGAACAGCTCAAGCTGCTGGGGGCCCGGGCCAGCAAGAGCCTGCCAGCCGACCTGCTGGAGCGGGCCATGACCGACGAAGAGGGTGTCGCCCACCCGGCGGAATAAGCGGTGTGCATGGCTTTGTGGGGGGGGGGGCTTGCTGCGATGGCATCAACCAGGCTCTGCAAGTAAACCGAGTTGGCACTATCGCGAGCAAGCCCGCTCCCACAAGGGCGCTCAGCTAGAGCGGCACATGCCTGCTCAGCAGCGCCCGCAGCACGGCGGGCTTGACCGGCTTGGGCAGATACTCAAGACCGGCCGCATGCACCTCGGCGATCATCTCGGGGCGGCCATCGGCGCTGATGACCACGCCCGGTACAGGCTCGCCCAACTGGGCTCTTAGCCAGCGCATCAGCTCTGTCCCGACCTCGCCATCATCCAGATGGTAATCAACCAGTACCAACTGCGGCCGCACGCCTTCATTAAGCAACGCCGCGCATTCTTCGCGGTTGCGCGCTGTCCAGACCTGGCAGCCCCAGCGTGTCAGCAGGCTTTGCATGCCGATCAGGATGCTGTCTTCATTGTCGATACACAGCACTCGGGCGCCTGTTAGCGGTTGGCCATTCTGCTCGGCGACCACCGGCTGCGGTGCGGCCTGGCTCTTTGCCATCGGCACGCGCACGCTGAATACGCTGCCAAAGCCGGGCCATGAGCGCACTTGCAGGCTGTGCCCAAGTACGTGGCACAAGCCGTCGGCGATGGCCAGGCCCAGGCCCAGGCCTTTTTCGGCGCGGGTCTGGTGGCTGTCGAGGCGTTTGAACTCTTCAAAAATGACCTGCAGTTTGTCTTCCGGGATGCCCGGGCCACGGTCCCACACCTCAAGGCATAGCTCACTGCCGCGTCGGCGTACGCCCAGCAATACCGGGCCCTTGGCGTAGCGGAAGGCATTGGTGAGGAAATTTTGCAGGATCCGGCGCAGCAGTTTGATATCACTGTTGACCCGCACGCGGCTACCGTGAACCCGGAAGCTCAGGCCCTGTTCCTGGGCCTGTGCAGTGAACTCATTGCCCAGGGTTTCGAACAGGTCATTTATGGCAAAAGGCTTGATGTCGGGCGTGATCTTGCCGTTTTCCAGGCGGGAAATATCCAGCAGGTCGCTGATCAGGTCTTCAGCCGAACGCAGTGAGCTGTCCAGATGCTGCACCAGCTTGCGGGCTTCGGCGCTCAAGCCTTCCTCTTGATGAGAAAGAGCAGACGAGAACAGGCGTGCCGCGTTCATGGGCTGCATCAGGTCATGGCTGACTGCTGCCAGAAAACGGGTTTTCGACTGGCTGGCTGTTTCAGCCACGCCTTTGGCTTCGGTTAACGCCTGATTCAACTGCGACAGTTCAAAGGTGCGCTCGGCAACACGTTGCTCCAGGCCTTCATTGGCTTCGGTCAGGGCCTGTTCAGCTTCGCGGAACGCGGTGATGTCGGTGAAGCTCATGACGAAACCGCCGCCGGGCATCGGATTGCCGATCAGCTCGATGACGCGGCCATTGGGGAACAGGCGCTCGGAGGTATGCGCCCGACCCTGACGCATCCAGTGCAGGCGCCGGGCCACATGCACTTCGGCTTCGCCGGGGCCGCACAGGCCACGTTCAGCGTTGTGGCGGATAATGTCAGCAATCGGGCGCCCCACGCTGATCAACCCCTCCGGGTAGTCGAACAATTCCAGATAACGTCGGTTCCAGGCCACCAGCTTAAGTGACTGGTCGACCACGCTGATGCCCTGGGTGATGTTTTCAATGGCGCCCTGGAGCAAGGCGCGGTTGAACTGCAGTACTTCGGACGCTTCGTCGGCAATCCGCACCACGTCTTCCAGCTGCATTTCCCGGCCTTCAATCGCCGCTTTTACTACCGCACGGGTAGAGGACGCGCCGAGCACACCGGCCAGTAGCCGTTCGGTGTGGGCGATCCATTCGCCATTGGCGTTCTGGTTAGGGTTAAAGCCCTTGCCCTGACGGTAGGCGAAGCGAATAAAGCTCTGGTGCGCGCGTTCTTCGCCGACAAAGCGTGCGGCGAGGGCCAGCAGGTCATTGATCTGTACCGACAGCATCGAACGACCGCTGGGGTGGCTGCTCAGCTCCTGGCCGATAAAACGTCCGGCCTGCCAGTGTTCTGACACGCGGGTTCGCGACAGCACCGAAACCCAGGCAAACAGGGTGAAGTTGCCTGCCAGTGACAGCACCACACCCTGTGTCAGCGGGGTGATCGAAAGGCCCAGCGGGTTACTGTGCAGCCACGCCAGCCCAGGGAAGTGGCTCAGGTGCCAGCCAAAGCTGTGGGCGATGATCGGCAGTACCAGGGTGTAAAACCAGATAAAGGTGCCTGTCGCCAGTCCGGCGAAAACCCCCCGGCGGTTGGCCTGCTTCCAGTACAGGGCGCCGAGCATGGCCGGCGCCAGTTGGGTGACGGCAGCGAAGGCAATCTGGCCAATGGTGGCCAGGCTGGCGGTCGAACCCAGCAGGCGGTAGCTGACATAGGCCAGCAGCAGAATCACCACAATCGACACGCGCCGCACCGAAAGCATCCAGTGGCGGAACACCTCGAACGGGCGCTCGGCGTTTTTGTGGCGCAACAGCCATGGCAGCAGCATGTCGTTGGAAACCATGGTCGACAGCGCCACGCTGGCCACGATGACCATGCCGGTGGCCGCCGATGCACCGCCGATAAAAGCCAGCAAGGCCAGCGCCGGGTGGGCCTGGGCCAGGGGCAGGCTGATCACGAATGAATCCGGTAATACCGAGCTTGGCAGCAACATTTGCCCGGCCAGGGCGATGGGCACTACAAACAGCCCGGCCAGAATCAGATAGGCCGGGAACACCCATTTGGCCAGTTGCAGGTCCTGGGGTTCGATGTTTTCCACCACGGTAACGTGGAACTGACGGGGCAGGCAGATAATCGCCATCATGGCCACGCCAGTCTGGACGATCATCGAGGGCCAATTGACGGTTTCTTTCCAGTACTCCTCAAGCCGCGGTGCGAGCATGGCTTGATTGAACAGATCGTCGAAGCCGTCATACAGCCCATAGGTTACGAAAGCGCCGACGGCGAGAAAGGCCAACAGCTTGACCAGCGACTCAAAGGCAATCGCCAGCACCATGCCGCGGTGGTGCTCGGTGGCATCGAGGTTGCGGGTACCGAAGAGGATGGTGAACAGCGCCAGCACCAGGGTCACGATCAGCGCCGTGTCCTCGACCCTCGAGCCGGTTGCATCGGCGCCGGCGCCGATCAGCAGGTTGACCCCCAGCACAATGCCTTTGAGCTGCAGGGCGATATAGGGCAGTACGCCCACCAAGCAGATCAATGCCACCACAATGGCCAATGACTGGGACTTGCCGTAGCGGGCGGCAATAAAGTCGGCAATCGAGGTGATGTTCTCCTGTTTGCTGATCATCACCATCTTTTGCAGCACCCAGGGCGCGCATACCAGCAGCAGTACCGGCCCCAGGTAAATCGGCAGGAATGCCCAGAGTTGTTCGGCGGCCTGACCAACGGCGCCGAAGAACGTCCAACTGGTGCAGTACACCGCCAGCGACAAGCTATACACCCACGCGCGAACCCGCGGCGGCAGTGGTTTGCTGCGCCGGTCACCATAAAAGGCAATGGCAAACATAATGGCCATATAGGCCAGGGCAACGGCGGCAATCAGCCCGCTGGACAACGACATGGACGCTCCTGAAGGTATAAGGCCGCAAGCAATCCCGCTTGAGACAGCTAGTCTCGCATGATGTTCGGAGCGCGTCAGTGTCGACCATGGTCTGAGCGCGGCCTGGTGTCGCAGGGTTTGAAGTTGGTCGATATGATCTTATATAGGTGTAGTAGATAACAGTTAGAGAAATTACCCGTTATATAGATATTCGATTTGGTTCTACTCTAATTGCACCTCAAACGAGGCTCAGGAGGAACCCATGACTTGCCCAAACAAAGCCAAAGCCGCTTTTCGGCCATTTAGCCACTTGCAGCACCCCCGCGAAGTGATCCGCCAGTTCACCCCGAACTGGTTTGCCGCGACCATGGGTACGGGGGTTTTGGCCTTGGCCCTGGCTCAATTACCGGTGCATATTCCCGGTGTACATGCCTTTGCCGAAGGGTTGTGGTTGTTCAATATCGGTCTGTTTATTCTATTCAGCGTGCTTTATGGCGCGCGCTGGATGTTGTATTTCGACGAGGCGCAGCGCATTTTCGGGCACTCCACAGTGTCGATGTTCTTTGGCACCATCCCCATGGGCCTGGCCACCATCATCAACGGCTTTCTGGTGTTCGGCGTGCCGCGCTGGGGTGACGGCATGGTGCAGGTGGCCGAAGTGCTGTGGTGGATCGATGTGGCCATGGCGCTGGGCTGTGGCGTGCTGATCCCCTACCTGATGTTTACCCGTCAGGATCACAGCATCGACCAGATGACTGCTGTCTGGCTGCTGCCGGTGGTGGCCGCTGAGGTTGCGGCAGCCAGTGGCGGTCTCTTGGCACCGTATCTGAGCGATACCGTCACGCAGTTTCATGTGCTGATTACCAGCTATGTACTGTGGGCGTTTTCGGTGCCGGTGGCATTCAGCATCCTGACCATTTTGATCCTGCGCATGGCGCTGCATAAACTGCCCCACGAGAGCATGGCTGCATCCAGCTGGCTGGCGTTAGGCCCTATCGGTACGGGTGCACTGGGCCTGCTGTTGCTGGGTGCCGATGCCCCGGAAATTTTTGCGGCCAATGGCCTGGCACGAATCGGTGAGATTGTCGAAGGCCTGGGCCTGATCAGCGGGGTGATTCTGTGGGGTGTGGGCTTGTGGTGGATTGTGATGGCGGCATTGATCACTATTCGCTACTTCCGCTCGGGCATCCCGTTCAACCTGGGCTGGTGGGGCTTCACCTTCCCGCTGGGGGTGTACTCGCTGGCCACCCTGCGCCTGGGCAGCATGCTGCACCTGAGCTTCTTTGATGTGGCCGGTTGTGTGTTGGTACTGGCGCTGGCCCTGATGTGGCTGCTGGTCGGCAAGCGCACCGTACAAGGCGCCTATCGCGGCGAGTTGTTTGTCTCGCCCTGCATTGCCGGGTTGAAGAAGTAAAACGTACCCTCGGGTTCTGTGCACCTATGCACAGAACCCGAGCAAGGTTGTGCCCTGAGTGTTACAACGGCCCTCCAAAGAGAAAGCCCTTCAGCGCAACGTGAGTACATGGATGATGAGTCACCCCTCGCAATTCAGCTTGCTAGGCAAGCGCCGCTTCCTGCCTTTTTTCGTGACCCAGGCCCTGGGCGCGCTCAATGACAACCTGTTCAAGCAATCGCTGATTCTGGCCATCCTTTATAAGCTCAATATCGAAGGTGACCGGGGTATCTGGGTCAATCTGTGCGCGTTGCTGTTTATCGTGCCTTTTTTCCTGTTCTCGGCCCTGGCCGGTCAGTTTGGTGAAAAGTACGCCAAGGACCGTCTGATTCGTCTGATTAAGCTGGGCGAAATCGCCATCATGGTGGTTGCAGCCATTGGCTTTGCATTCGACCACCTGGCATTGATGCTGGTCGCATTGTTCGCGATGGGCACCCATTCGGCGCTGTTCGGCCCGGTCAAGTACTCGATACTGCCGCAGACCCTGCGGCCAGAAGAGCTGGTGGGTGGTAATGGCCTGGTGGAAATGGGCACTTTTCTGGCGATTCTGGCGGGCACCATTGGCGCCGGGATCATGCTGTCCTCCGGCAATTACACGGTTATCGTTTCGCTGGTGATTATCGCGGTCGCAGTGCTGGGGTACCTGGCCAGTCGCGCCATTCCGTCTGCGCCGGCAGATACGCCGCAGTTGCGGCTGAACTGGAATATTTTCAGCGAATCCTGGGCCACTCTGCGCCTGGGTCTGAATCAGACGCCTGCGGTATCCCGTTCCGTGGTGGGCAATTCGTGGTTCTGGTTTGTTGGTGCGATCTACCTGATGCAGATCCCGGCCTACGCCAAGGACTGGCTGTCTGGCGACGAGACCGTTGTGACGTTGATCCTTACAGTGTTCTCAGTGGGTATCGCACTGGGGTCGTTGTTGTGCGAGAAACTGTCGGGGCGCAAGGTCGAAATTGGGCTGGTGCCCTTTGGTTCGTTTGGCCTGACCGTATTTGGCCTGTTGCTGTGGTGGCATTCGGGGCTGATGCCGCAAAACATCCAGGCCAACGACTGGCTGGGCGTACTGGGTTTCAGCCAGGCCTGGTGGGTGCTGCTGGATATTCTTGGACTCGGCGTGTTTGGCGGCTTCTATATAGTGCCGTTGTATGCGCTGATCCAGTCGCGCACCTCGGAGAGCGAGCGGGCGCGGGTGATCGCGGCCAACAATATCCTCAATGCGCTGTTTATGGTGGTGTCGGCACTGGTCACCATCCTGTTGCTCAGCGTGGCCGGGCTGACGATCCCCGAGTTGTTTCTGGTGGTGTCGTTGATGAATATTGCGGTCAACGCCTACATCTTCAAAATCGTGCCTGAATTCAGCATGCGCTTCTTGATCTGGCTGCTTGGCCATTCCATGTACCGCGTGCAGCACAAGCACCTGGAGCTGATCCCCGATGAGGGGGCAGCGTTGTTGGTGTGCAACCATGTCTCATATGTCGATGCATTATTGATAGGCGGCGCAGTGCGTCGTCCGATTCGCTTTGTCATGTATTACAAAATTTACGATTTGCCGGTTCTGAACTTTATCTTCCGTACTGCGGGGACTATTCCCATTGCCGGTCGGGGGGAAGATGAAGCAATCCATGATCAGGCATTCGACAGGATTGCTCGCTATCTGGCTGACGGCGAACTGGTGTGCATCTTCCCTGAGGGCAAGCTCACCACGGACGGACAGATCGACGAGTTCAAGGCGGGGGTGATGCGGATTCTGGAGCGCACGCCGGTGCCGGTGATTCCGATGGCGTTGCAGGGGCTGTGGGGCAGTTTTTTCAGTCGCGATCCGCACAAGGGCTTTTTCCATCGCCTATGGTCGCGGGTGACGCTGGTTGCCGGTGCGCCGATAGCGGCTGATGAGGCTACGCAAAAGCTGTTGCGTGAGCGGGTGATGGCGTTGCGCGGGGCTGTGCAGTAAATCAAAAACACTGTGGGAGCGAGCCTGCTCGCGAAGGGGGACTTGAATACCAGGTCGGCCCAATCGCGAGCAAGCCCGCTCCCACAGTTTTTCGTGCTATGTGCTGACTTTAAGGCCCACCAGGCCGGCAATGATCAGTGCAACACTGGCCAGCCGGAACAACGCCATGGATTCACCAAACAGGATGATCCCGGCAATCACAGTGCCCACCGCGCCAACGCCCGTCCAGATTGCGTAGGCAGTGCCCAGCGGCAGTTCTTTCATGGCCAGACCCAGCAAGCCAAGGCTGATGATCATGGCGCCTACAGTCAGGGCCGTCGGCAACGGGCGGCTGAAACCGTCGGTGTACTTAAGGCCTACAGCCCAGCCAACTTCAAACAGGCCGGCGAAAAACAGAATGATCCAGGACATGGTCTTCTCCATCAACTGATGGGGTCGTCCCCGGAATAATCACTCGATGAGTCGCGAGGTCGTCCTCGCAGTGCGCAGTATATTGCACATGATTATTCCCACAGGCAACCCCGATTTTTCACTCAATAGCAGCCTTGGCTGCTGCCAGGCGATCTTCTTTTTCGCTCATGCGCCGGAAATAGGTCGACAGCAGCGCCCCCGAAATATTGTGCCAAACGCTGAACAGCGCACTGGGCACGGCCGCCAACGGCGAGAAGTGGGCGCTGGCCAGAGCCGCGCCCAGCCCCGAGTTCTGCATGCCGACTTCCAGGGCCAGGGATTTACGCTGGGCCAGGGGCAATTTGAACAGACGGCCGGTAAAGTAACCGAGCAAATAGCCGAAACTATTATGCAGTATCACCACGGCCATAATCAGCAAGCCGGACTTGGCGATTTGCGCCTGACTGGCCGCCACCACGGCGGCGACGATAATCACGATGCTGACCACTGACACCAGCGGCAGCACATCGACGGCAAAGCGCACCCGTGCGCCAAGCAGGCGCTGGGCCAGTACGCCGAGCACAATCGGTAGCAACACAACCTGCAGGATCGACCAGAACAGCTCCATAAACGAAACCGGCAGCCAGGCCGACGCCAGCAGCCAGATCAGGGCCGGGGTCAACAAGGGGGCGAGGAGGGTGGTCACGGCGGCAATCGCCACCGACAGCGCCAGATCGCCCCGGGCCAGCCAGGTCATGACATTGGACGAGGTACCGCTTGGGCAGCAACCGACCAGGATCACCCCAACGGCGATTTCCGGTGGCAGGTGGAACACCTGGCAAAGCAACCACGCCACGCCGGGCATGATCACGAAATGTGCAACCACACCCAGCGCCACACGCCAGGGGTGACGGGCGACTTCGGCGAAGTCATCGAGTTTGAGGGTCAGGCCCATGCCGAACATCACCACGCCAAGCAGCGGCACGATGTAGCCTTTAAGGCCAACAAACCAGGCTGGCTCAAGAAACGCCAGCACGGCAAAAATCAGAACCCAGTAAGCAAAGGTATTACCGACAAAGCGGCTTAAGGCAGCAAGTGCGCGCATGGTGGTCCTTATTGTGGTTGTTCTGGTGGATATGATTGTGGGAGCGAGCCTGCTCGCGAAGATCTCGTGAGCGCCGTGGCGCTACTTTCGCGAGCAGGCTCGCTCCCACAAAAAAAACGATTGCAGCGGGTGTTTAGATGCCCTGTGGGATCTCTTCGCCGCCCAGTGCTTCAAACAGCTGTGGCAAGAACTCGCCGAAGGTCAGCATCATCAGGGTGAAGCTGGCGTCCTGCTGGCCCAGATCGTCATCACCGCCGTCCTGTTCGGCCTGGTCTTGCAGCAGGTCTTCGAATTTCAGGCGTTTGACCACCAGTTTGTCGTCCAGTACGAACGACAGTTTGTCCTGCCAGGCCAGCGACAGCTGGGTTACGACTTTGCCAGTGCTCAAGTGCAGCTGGATTTCGTCGCTGGTCAGGTCCTGGCGTTTGCAGCGGATGATGCCGCCATCTTCATGGGTGTCGCGCAGCTCGCATTCGTCGAGGACAAAGAAGTTGTCGGCGGCGTTCTGGGTCTTGACCCATTCCGTCATCACCGCACTTGGTGCAACCTTGACTGCCAGTGGGCGAACCGGCAGCGAGCCGATCACTTCACGCAGGGTGGACAGTAAATCCTCGGCGCGTTTCGGGCTGGAGGCGTTAACCAGGATCAGGCCCTGTTTTGGCGCGATGGCGGCAAAGGTGGCGGAGCGGCGGATAAAGGCGCGGGGCAGAAACGCCTGGATGATTTCATCCTTGAGCTGATCGCGTTCCTTTTTGTAGACCTTGCGCATTTGCTCGGCCTCGATCTCTTCGACCTTCTCCTTTAATGCATCACGCACCACACTGCTCGGCAGGATGCGCTCTTCTTTGCGGGCGGCAATCAGCAGGAATTCCTGGCTGACGTGAACCAGCGGGGCGTCTTCGCCTTTGCCGAACGGGGCAACGAAACCGTAGGTGGCTACTTCCTGGCTTGAACACGGGCGGGCCAGTTTGGTGGCCAGTGCAGTTTCCAGCACCTGTGCATCAAATGGCAGATCTTGGGTCAGGCGATAGATAAGCAGGTTTTTGAACCACATGGGGTGAATCACTCCTATATACAAAGACGCATTATTCGCTTGATAACCTTAATAGGCCAACCCTGCGCTAAGCCTTTGTAGTGCTTGGGAAAATTATTTTAAAAAGTACTTGCCAGACTATAAGTCGCTCCGTAGAATGCGCGCCACACCGAGAGTGAAAGGGTGATTAGCTCAGCTGGGAGAGCATCTGCCTTACAAGCAGAGGGTCGGCGGTTCGATCCCGTCATCACCCACC
>NZ_WIVQ01000160.1:0-5182 GCF_009600545.1 Pseudomonas sp. FSL R10-1339
CCATCTTGGCCTCCTGGCTTTAATGGCGGTGTATTTTACAGAAAATCGTATTTCTTGGGTTTACGTACAGAGCCTAGAAACAATTCCCCTTGCAGCGTTTTTGAGTAATCTATGGCTACCACTGGCTTCAATGTAAGCTCATCTGTGTTTTTCACTTCATCATCAGTAACAACAACTTTTGGCTTTTCCTCTACCGTATCAACAATCACAGCCTTTGCAGGTTCGAATTTATCAATCGTACCAAACGGCTCAATCTTAGTGATTTTGTTCGGCTCAGGCTTACCTGACTCACCAACCTCTACACCACCAATTTCAACTGGCTTTACTTGCTTGAATTCTTCCTTCTGCTTTAACGCATATTCATCCATCAAATGTGCCCATTTCTTACTTCTGATTTTAATGCGTTTCAATGGCACTTCATGCTCAAGCAATGTCTCAATCGCAATTCTCAATATGGCTTCTTGTTTGGAGTTTGGGATTGAAGGGTCATCCTCTTTAACGAACGGATATGCTGTCTTGTTGTTCTTCACAAATTGACCAGCAGAAATTTTCATCATGGCTTTAAACTGAGTTTCATCAGCATTGGTATACTTGAAATCGCCTGAACTTTTTACAGTGAATATTTCATTACCCGCCGTATCTGTGATTTTGAAATTCTCATGCATCAATGACCTTTTATAAGAGTAGTCATGCTCCTCACAAAATTTCTTAATTTTCTCTTGAAATTCCAACTCTGCATGTTCAATTTCCCTTGCAGACAATTGAGGTTCTGATTTACTAGACACCGCATGCACGCCAGACTTATATTTATTCGAATCAAGCTGACCATATTCCTCATTAATATTTTCAGCTTGCATACCATTAAGCTTCTCTTTGCCATCAGAGGGACTGTTATAAAAATCATCATCAGTTAACATGTCCACCTGATGCGTGTAGACCTCTTTCAATTTGTTCATCACACTTATTAGTGATTCTTTAATAGCCATTTTTAAGTACAATTGTTATGTCCATATTTTACCATTTTTAATGTTTCATATTTTCATGAAAAACCTCAATTGAAGTTATGACCGTTTTTTGCTATATTACCCGGCTCTTTCAAACACCATATGCGAATCAAAATGACAAACTCTACTTCTGACAATATAGAAAGCCTTCCAGCGAAAGAACTGTACGAAGACTCTATCAGTCGCTCAGAGCACGCTCCACAATCTAAAATTGTCAGTGAGTTTGTTCTGGATGCATTGGTGAACAGCTCAGGCGAAAGCGCTCAAATTCGTGAGTTGCGTGCATCTATTCGCAAGGCGATTGATGAAGCAGACGACGACAAAGCTCATGACTTAATGAGCGAGCTGAAAAAAATCAAAGATGCTGAACAACAAAATACATCTGCATTGTCTGAAATCAGCTCTAAATTCTCAATCGCTCAGATTCTTTCTAGCTTCCGCACCGACCCTGCTTTTGAAGAAATCGTGTATGGGTTGGCGTTGAAGGTTCTGAATCAGACAGATAAAGCTTTGAAAGAGCCAGCGAGCAAAACAAAAACCCCGCGTGTGAAGAAGGAAGCTGAAATCTTCGTTATCACTAATGAAGCTGGCAAGTCATCAATTATGCCAATGCGTGTAGGACGTGGCGCTGCAAACCTTTCTCAGGATGCAGAAGCCTTTACATTGCTTGGCTTTGCTATCGAGAAAGACGAGGAAGGTAAAGAAGTGTTGTCCCCTTCCACTTTCACAGACACGACTGGCACTGAGCACACAGCTTCACGCAAGGCGATTATCACTGCAATCGAAAGCCAAATCGCATTTGAAGGCTACACAGTCGCTGCTCAACAGTGATTTGATTCGAATTAACAAGCCCCAAGTTGGGGCTTTACTGCATGGAATATCAAATAAGTATGAAATTACTGATGCAACTAAAACCAATAAAATCATATAATAAAATATAATTAAGCCTCTTAAAGCCAGACACACCATCGCAACAGACAAAACCTTTAAGAAAATCCTACTCTCCTAACAATCATTCGGAATACTATTATTCAAATATACAGGCTATATTAGAAATCATTATCGTGCAAACACACCTAATTTGCAAAAAAATAAACTTTTTATTCTAAATTTTAGTATCTACAACCGGGACAAAACCATATTCTTATTTACTTTTGAAATTTAACCACAAAAAGAGTTGTACAAAATCTACATTTTCAAAAGTAGTTAAGTATTTTAACCACCAACAATCGTTAATATAAGTATTAAACCAGCAAAATATTCAGGCGACTTAAAACAAATACACAAAGCCAATAAAAAAACAAGCGGGCCATGTTACTTACAGACCCACCCAATTGAACTCTAAAATAATTATGGAAGGTAAATTTAATTTTTGATAAGAACTTGCTCCTTCTTTATTCTTTTACAATCTCGTACAAAACCTGCCAATAATGCTAAAAAAAATCCTAGGAGAATAGCAATAGCAATATTAACTCTAATTTTACCAGAATATGGAAGCACATTAGTAACTATATCAGTTGCCCGAGCACTCGAAGATGTCGACGCAACATGCAAAAGATTCGAGAATTTTTCGTTAATCGAGTTATCTATTCTGAAAATCTCTATATATTTTATAAGCTTCTTCTCTTGCTCTTTATATATCTCACCCTGATTATGCATAATTTCATCAATTACAACGCGAACATTTTTTTCTGACTGAATATTAGAGCGTGCCAAAGATGAAATCTTAACAATATCAGTATCTTTAACAGGAGTTACATTGACATCCCCAGAATACCTATAAGCAATCGCTTGAGGACTGTCTAATAGAGATTTTGAGTTCGAATCCAAACTAACACTTTTCCCGATTGTTATATTTGACGAACTCAAAAATAAAGTGGGCCGCGTAAAAGCGTATACGAGCCCAAATACCAAAACAACAATAAATATAGCAAGCATATATTTGAATTGACGACAAAAAAAATTGTACACATTAAACAAATCTATGTCTGCGCCTGAAGAATTAATTTTATTCATTTCCAGCTACCCTGCAATAGTATTATACAAAGCGACAACATTTATAAGCAAAGCTAAAACCAATAACAAAATAAACAACTTAATCCCGAAGGAATACTTAGCTTTAATTTTACAAGCTTCATCTGCTGACATTGAGAATCTCCTTTAATTTTTTTTCGCAAAAATGACGCAGCAAGAAAAGCGTGATTATACATGAAAAAAAAAATACTGCCAAGTGCGACATCTTAAAAACCTTAAATTCGTCATAAGGGACATATTAATATTTGTTTTAATTAAATTAAAAACCATAATCCGCAAACCTAAATTATTTTGTTTGATTGAATTTATGGAGTCCAGATAACAAAAAAGAGCCTATGGCTCTCTTGTGATATTACTTATCGTTTTACATTTTCGGTCTCGGTTTTGACGCCTGCTTGTCTTCGACCTTTAAATCAACCTTGCTCTTAATTTCGAGCAAAGAGTCAGAGACATACTCACCGGCAATTTTCAATCCAGAAACTAAATCTTGGGCGCGGATGGAGCCGCCGTGAAATGCTGGAATTGAAACGTCAAAGCCTTTACCAATTGCTTCATTATGAATACTGCTCACTCGTAACAAAACATCGCTTGCAGCGTTTTGTTTCAATTTCTCAGAATTCAACTTTAAAACTGAAGATGCATCAGTCGCATCAATCTTAACATTACCACTCGAGATATGATTTTTTATTTCTCTTAACTCAGGGTTGTGATTTATCAAATCAGAAATCTGCTTAGCAACTAATATGCTCTCAATACTAACATTATTAGGAATTGCCAACTCATCAACACCAACGCTTTTCAATATTTTTGATTTGTTATTTGAATATCTTTCAAAGTAAGTTTCATCTGCTTGTGCGCTACCGTCTCTTGCTGTCAGAACTGCTTGCTCATTATTGAAGTTTAACGAATCAACGATAGACTCTACTATAATGTCATTCAAATTATCCTTTGTAAATTTTGTACTCATTTGTATTTACCTTTTGTAGTGAACACACAATTGCATTCATTGTGATTATTATACCATTTTGAAAAATAGAATTTTTCACCCTAAAACACTACCGACTAAGGCACCTCCTGACTAAATATATTTAGCAATAATCAACCAGCCTCAATTGCCTTATACTTAGAAAAGTTGCGAGTTTGTTTAAGGATAACGTTGTACATAATCAAATCACTATCAATCACATCAGGATTATTTTTAATCGGCCTTAAAAATACTCTGCGATTAGTGAGCATAAAATAAATTGCCATGTGCGAAAGAAGTCCATAATTTCGAATAGCATGACACATAACACTAGCGTCAGTATTGATTAAAGATTTATTATATTTTACTTTCACATTAGCAAATCGAGACAATGCTTTATTGCAAACATCCTTCAAGAACTTTTCATGTTCATCAGACAATGAACGTGACTCTATGAGCGCTATCTCCCGTCTTCTCACGCTATCAATATTCGCTTCCGTGGCATCAAAGCCCATTCTTATCTTCCCCATACAATCACCATTTAAAATTATCAGTCTCAGCAGAATTACCGAAACAGCAAATCAAATCCAGCCTGCGCATTATCTGCATCATCAAAAAGGTAACTCATTGTATTCCACGTCCTGAGAACCCCAAGAAGCACCGCACTAATTTCGCTTATATCTTCACCTTTATAATGCTCCGCAGTAAACACCCCGCCACTAAACTCCATGTACCCCGCACACTCACCATTTTCATCAGCATAATCAAGATCAATCTCAGTCATTCCTATCGCAGTTAGTTTCTGATTGATTTCTTCAAACCATATATCATTAACTTCTTTTCTCTCAAAGCAAATACATATACTTTCATCATGACTAACATCAAGACTATAAACACTGCCCAATTCATCAATAAAATCTGAAACAGCACCTCGATATGAGTCGATATGAGTAACTTCATCCCACACAGGAAAATTATCAGCAAAAAACTTATCAACGTTCAATTGAGACCCGCTAAAAAACATTTGAATTTCCAACATGCAATCACCATATACAACAATTAGTCCCAGCAGAATTGCTGAAACAGCACATCTAAAAACCTAAGGAGCCGCTGAACAATTAACCCGTTCGTAGCGCCCCCCTCTTTCAAGCCGTATTTTTCAACCTACCGGCCTTATTCT
>NZ_WIVQ01000161.1:0-5158 GCF_009600545.1 Pseudomonas sp. FSL R10-1339
CCCCTGGACGAAGACTACATTGAGCCGGACATGGATTCGGCGGCCTACAGCTACCTCGACGAGCTGGCCAGTGAGCATGCCAGCGAGCCAGCGCCTGCGCCCGAACCGCTGCCTGCGGCGATGCCGGCGACCGGTCTGGCCCTTGAATGGCTGGAGATGTTCCCCAAATTACCGGTGTCGGGCATGACCGCCAGCATTGGCGCCAACTGCACGCTGATTGCGGTTGACGGTGATGACTGGCTGTTGCATCTGGACCCGGCCCACAGCGCGTTGTTCAACCTGACCCAGCAGCGTCGACTCAACGATGCACTGAACCAGTTCACTCAGCGTACACTCAAAGTCACGATTGAGCTGGTCAAGCCGGAGCAGGAAACCCCGGCCCAGGCGGCTTCGCGTTTTCGCGCAGAGCGCCAGCGTCTGGCCGAAGAGTCGATCCATGCTGACCCGGTGGTCCGGCAGATGGTCGAGCAGTTCGGTGCGGCCGTACGCGAAGATACGATTCAACCTTTAGAGGTGGCTCAGGCTCAAGTGTCGTAACGCCAGAGCAGAAACTTACAGCCCGCAGTCGTTTTGATTGCGGGTGCATTGTCCAAATAACGTTTGAGGTGATTCCCATGATGAAAGGTGGCATGGCCGGCCTGATGAAGCAGGCGCAGCAGATGCAGGAAAAAATGGCCAAGATGCAGGAAGAGCTGGCCAATGCTGAAGTCACCGGCAAGGCGGGTGGCGATATGGTCACTGTGGTCATGACCGGCCGTCATGACGTCAAGCGGGTGAGCATTGACCCGACTTTGCTGGAAGGTGTGAGCGAAGACGACCGCGAAGTGCTGGAAGACCTGTTCGCCGCAGCGGTCAACGACGCCGTGCGCAAGATCGAAGCCAACAGCCAGGACAAAATGTCTGGTGTGACCGCCGGCATGCAACTGCCGCCGGGCATGAAGATGCCGTTCTAAGGCATGCTGAAATGCCAGGCCATGAGCCTGGCATTTTTTTGCCTGTTTTACGGGTATTTGACGCTAGCTCACACCGAGGGTATAAACCGCGTCTCGTTGTTTTGTCGGACCTTTCCTTATGAGCTTTAGCCCTCTGATTCGCCAACTGATCGATGCCTTGCGTACCTTGCCGGGCGTGGGTCAAAAGACCGCCCAGCGCATGGCGTTGCAATTGCTTGAGCGTGATCGCAGTGGCGGCTCGCGCCTGGCCCTGGCGCTGACTCAGGCGATGGAAGGCGTGGGGCATTGCCGTTTGTGCAGAACCCTGACCGAAGATGATCTGTGCCCGCAGTGTGCCGATGTGCGCCGGGATGACACCTTGCTGTGCGTGGTCGAGGGGCCGATGGACGTGTATGCCGTGGAACAGACCGGTTATCGCGGCCGTTACTTTGTGCTCAAGGGGCATTTGTCGCCGCTCGATGGTTTAGGCCCTGAGGCGATAGGCATTCCGCAATTGATGGCGCGTATTGCAGAGCAGGGTACGTTTGCGGAGGTGATCCTGGCCACCAATCCAACGGTTGAGGGCGAGGCCACTGCGCATTACATCGCCCAGTTGCTGAGCAACAAAGGCCTGATAGCGTCGCGTATCGCCCACGGTGTGCCGCTGGGTGGCGAGCTGGAACTGGTGGATGGCGGTACTTTGGCGCACTCGTTCTCGGGGCGTCGGCCGATTACGCTCTGATTGCGATTGCAGGGGAGAGGGGACTCCTGTGGGAGCGGGCTTGCTCGCGATGCAGGCACCGCGGTATTCAGTTGAACCGCGCTGATGCCATCGCGAGCAAGCCCGCTCCCACGTGTCGGTATTACTCGGTCAACGAAAATTCCGTCAGACAGAAAGTAGGCACACCCAAATCCTGCAAGCGCTGCGAACCGCCCAGTTCGGGCAGGTCGATAATGGCCGCTGCTTCAAACACCTGCGCACCCATGCGTCGCACCAGGTTGGCTGCCGCAATCAGCGTGCCGCCCGTAGCAATCAGGTCATCGACGATCAGCAGCGAGTCACCCTCGCACAGGCTGTCGGCGTGAACCTCCAGAAACGCTTCGCCATATTCCGTCTGATAGCCTTCGGCCAAAACGTCTGCGGGCAATTTGCCCTGTTTGCGAAACAGGATCAGCGGTTTATTGAGCTGGTGGGCCAGTACCGAGCCGATCAGGAAGCCGCGGGCATCCATGGCGCCGATATGGCTGAAGTCAGCCTCGACGTAGCGCTCGATAAAGCTGTCGGCGATCACGCGCATGGCGCGGGGCGACTGGTAGAGGGGGGTGATGTCGCGAAAGATGACGCCCGGCTTGGGGAAATCAATAACCGGGCGAATCAGGGTTTTGAGGCAAAAATCGTCGGAGACCATATCGGGCTGTCCTGGGGAGCGTTAAGCGCGCCAGTATAACCCGTCAGGCCGTGTCAAACCTCCAGCGAACCACCGGCCAGGGCACACAGCTTGATCGGGTCAAGAATATGCACTTCCTTGCCTTCGGCAGTGATCAACTGGTTTTCCTGCAGGCGGGTAAACACGCGGGACACGGTTTCAACGGCCAGGCCCAGGTAATTGCCGATTTCGTTGCGCGACATGCTCAGGCGGAACTGATTGGCCGAGAAGCCGCGAGCACGAAAACGCGCTGACAGGTTGACCAGGAACGTGGCGATACGTTCGTCGGCGGTTTTTTTCGACAGCAGCAACATCATTTGCTGATCGTCGCGGATTTCGCGGCTCATTACACGCATCAGCTGGCGACGCAGTTGCGGCAGTTGCACGGAGAGTTCGTCGAGACGTTCGAAAGGGATTTCGCATACCGGTGTAGTCTCTAGCGCCTGGGCCGATACCGGGTAGGTTTCAGTGTCCATACCCGACAGGCCGACCAGTTCGCTGGGCAGGTGGAAACCGGTAATTTGCTCTTCACCGTTGTCGCTCAGGCTGAAGGTTTTCAGTGCGCCGGAACGTACCGCGTAAACCGAGCCAAACGTGTCGCCCTGGCGGAACAGGAACTCGCCTTTTTTCAGTGGGCGGCCGCGCTTGACGATTTCTTCCAGCGCATCCATGTCTTCCAGGTTCAACGAAAGTGGCAAACAGAGTGGGGCCAGGCTGCAATCCTTGCACTGTGCCTGAGTGTGAGCGCGCACTTTTACTGGCTCGGACATTTCTTAAATCCTTGTAGGAAAACACACATAAGATGCAAGGGTAACCCAGCGTGGGGGGGCTAGACCAGCCGCACCATGCCAGGGCACTCATCTCATGCTGTAGAGGTCGTGTTTGCGACCTTAGATCACCCGCGAATAGCGCTGACGGGTTTGTTGCTCAAGGTAAGCGTCGAACACCATGCACACCGAGCGCACCAGCAGCCTGCCAGCAGGCAGCACAGTCAGTTGCTGGTCGTCCAGGGCGATCAGGCCGTCGGCGGCAATGGTCTTGAGCGTCGGCCACTGAGGGGCAAAATAGCCGCGAAAGTCGATATTGAACGCCTGCTCCACGGTCGCGAACGGCAGGTGCAAATTGCAGATGATCTGCTGGATGACCTCGCGACGGATACGGTCATCCTGATTGCATACCAGGCCACGGCTGGTGGCGAGCTGGCCGCTGGCCAGGGTGTGCTGGTATTTGGCCAGGTCGCTGTCATTTTGGCAGTACAGGTCGCCGATCTGGCTGATGGCGGAGACACCAAGCCCGATCAGGTCGCAATGGCCGTGGGTGGTATAACCCTGGAAGTTGCGTTGCAGGGTTGATTCTTCCTGGGCGATGGCCAGTTCATCGTCTGGCAGGGCGAAATGATCCATGCCGATATAGCGGTAGCCGGCGCCGGTCAGTTGCCCGATGGTGCGCTCCAGCATCTGCAGCTTGGCGGCAGGCGAGGGCAGGTCGCTGGTGTTGATGCGTCGTTGGGGCATGAAGCGTTCAGGCAAGTGCGCGTAGTTGAACACCGACAGGCGATCGGGCTGCAGGCTGATCACTTCTTCAACGGTGCGGGCAAAGGCTTCCGGGGTTTGCTTGGGCAGGCCGTAGATCAGGTCGATATTGATCGAGCGAAATTGCAGCGTGCGTGCAGCGTCGATCACTGCCCGGGTCTCTTCCAGGCTTTGCAGGCGATTGACCGCCCTTTGCACGTCCGGGTCGAGGTCTTGCAGGCCGATGCTGACACGGTTGAAGCCCAGTTCACGCAACAGGCCCATGGTCGACCAGTCGGCTTCGCGGGGGTCGATTTCGATGCCGTAGTCGCCGGAGTCGTCGTCCAGCAGATTGAATTGCTGACGCAGCTTGGCCATCAGTTGGCGCAATTCGTCGTGGCTAAGAAAAGTCGGGGTGCCGCCACCAAAGTGCAGTTGCTCGACCTTCTGCCTGGGGTCGAGGTGGCAGGCGATCATCTGGATTTCCTGCTCGAGTTTCTGCAGGTAGGGCTGGGCCCGGCCACGGTCTTTGGTAATGACCTTGTTGCAGGCGCAGTAATAGCAAATATTGGCGCAAAACGGCACGTGCACATACAACGACAGCGGGCGCAGAGCCTTGCGGCTTTCGCGCAGGGCGTGCAGCAGGTCGAACGGGCTGACCTGGCTGTTGAACTGCATGGCTGTCGGGTATGAGGTGTAGCGCGGTCCGGCAAGATCGTAGCGGCGGATCAATTCTGGGTCCCAACGAATGGCGTCGAGCATGCGGGCATTCCCCTGGGATGGCTGGCAATGCTGCGGATTCTAGGGGGTGGGTCGTTGTAGCATCTTGATTTGCATCAACAGCTGTGATTGGCAAGTGCACCTGTGGGAGCGAGCTTGCTCGCGATACCGGCGACGCAATGTGTCAGGCAAATCGCGGTGATGCCATCGCGAGCAAGCTCGCTCCCACGGGTTCTGTCTAGTGCCCCATCAACCAGTGCTGATGGGGACCGGGCAGGGTCCAGATACCGAACAGGATCACCAGTAATCCTCCAGCCATGCGCACGCTGCGTTTGCGCAGCACTGCGGTGACACGTTCTGCGGCAAGGCCGGTGGCCAGCAGCACGGGCCAGGTGCCCAGCCCGAACCCCAGCATCAGTAATGCACTGTCGATTGCGCTGCCCTGGCTGGCGGACCAGATCAACGTGCTGTACACCAGCCCGCAGGGCAGCCAGCCCCACAGTGCCCCCAGCAGCAAGGCGCGCGGCAGGCTGGTGACCGGCAACAAGCGGCTGGCCACCGGCTGGAT
>NZ_WIVQ01000162.1:0-4965 GCF_009600545.1 Pseudomonas sp. FSL R10-1339
ATTTCCGGCGCGATCCAGCATCTGGCCGGGATGAAAGATTCCAAGGTGATCGTTGCGATCAACAAGGACGAAGAAGCGCCGATCTTCCAGGTGGCCGATTACGGCCTGGTAGCGGACTTGTTCGAAGCGGTACCTGAGCTGGAGCAGGCGATCTAACTTCTGTAGGGGGCGGGTTCGCCCGCTCCCGCAGGAATAAAGCCATCTGCTTGCAGCACAACTTTTGCCACAATCCGTTTTGTAGTTCTATAGATGCAAGTACAAGTTCGAGTGTAGATTCCCGACGGTAATATCCCATCCTTAATTACGTTGTATCGAGGGTAAGACTATGTCGGGTAACTTCTCCAGGAATGTAATGAATACTCTTGTGGTTGCGCTTAGTTTGGCGTTTACCGGTTCTGCACTGGCCGATACGGCAGTCAATGATCCGCTGTATATAACCGGCAACTATAAATGCACAGGGTTTGACAGTCATGACGGGGCCTTCAAGGGCGACCTGAGTGTCAAAGTGAATGAGAAATCCAGCAACTTCAGCCAGAACTTCGGCGCTTATACCTTCACGCTTGAAGTGGATCTTGGAGGCGACAAGGCCACTTATTCAGGCTACGCCGCCGCCCAGGGTCAGCAATTGGCAATGTATTTTGCCAATGACAGCCAGGAGGCCGCCACGGATCGAGGCATCGGGCTTGCGACCATTACCCGTGACCAGGACAGCAAGGGGCAATACACTACCACGCTGCACAAGTCATACTATGCGCCCGACTACAATGGCGGTGGCCATGGTACGGAAACATGCATTAAAACCCCGCAAGTTTGAAATTGAAAAAGCCCCGGAGATTATCCGGGGCTTTTTTGTACGGCCCGGGTTATCAGCTGTAGCTGTTAACTTTTACCAGGGCAGGCTCGGTTTGAGCCTTTTGCCAAGTCAGGGTCAGGGTTTGCAGCACGCGCGCCATATAGTCGCTATCGGCCGCAGCCTTCTTGCCCACGTAGCCTTGGCCACGGCGGTACATTTTGAGGTGGGCGCGCATTTGTGGACGTTCCTCCTCGAATCTGGTTTCTTCCTTGCACGACGTCACAGGATCGATACGTACATCACCGGCTTCGCTGATCCACAGGATATGGTCGTTCAGCGTGTCTTTCTGGGCGGCGAAGAGTCGAGCCAGCTCGTTAACAGTCGGTTGGTTATTCAGGTTCATGGCTAACTCCTTGACTACTCGTTGATCTGTCTAATTGATTCGCGCAACTGCACATGCAGCGCTACGTAGTGTCCATCCAAAGCAGATCTGTCTTGAGTTCGTCATATGTAGTAGTAAAACCCGGCACTACATACAGAGCGTAAAGCGAAGGAGAGCAGCGTGAACCAGGATGCCTGAGTGACATGACGCATCAGCCACAAGCTTCTTGAGGACGTTTCGCTAGCCCCTGTCGTCTTTGACGCGGACGATCAAGCCAGGTCAGCTTCATCAATTCTGCCTTGTGGGCAGTACCTATCCCGGAACAGCCCGACAGCTCGTCGAGCATGCTTGCAACAACCCTTTCCAGCGCTTCCGGTGGGGAAGACGTCTGCATAATGCTGGGGGAAAATCGAGCCGTCAATACTTATGTAGTGATTATTTTATGGCACTACATATGTGACTGGCGGGTCGATTTTCAGCATGCCGGTCATCCCCGATAAATGCCCCAACCGTAGCCGATACCCCCGTTATTTCGGCAGTTCAAGGTAGGCGAGCCCTACTCAGTTGCTGTTGCGCACCCGCCCCGGGTAATTCATCACAAATTGCACATGAGCCTTCACGCCCGTGGCCAGGGTGGCATCGTCGGCGGTGAAGTAGGGGCTGTGGTTGTTCGCGACCTTGCTCATGTCCTGCCCTTCAGGCGTAGCGCCCAAAAATACGAACAAGCCCGGGACTTTTTCGGCGTAGTAGGAGAAGTCTTCGCTGGGCGACAGGGACGCCGGCAGCAACTGCACCTTGCCTGACGCAGCCAGTTCCAGTGCCGGGACCATGGCTGCGGTCAATTGCGGGTCGTTGCTGGTGACCGGCGCATGATTGACCAGCAGCAGGCTGGCTTCGGTCTCGTAGGCACTGGCAATGCCTTGCACCAGGGGTGGCATCTTTTTCAGCAGGGTGTCGCGCACTGCCGCGCTGTTGCTGCGGATGGTGCCGGTCATTTCCACGCTTTCGGGAATGATATTGGCTGCAGAACCGGCATTGACGGTGCCAACACTGATCACGCCCATCCCCTGGGTCAGATCAGCCCGGCGGCTGACCAGGGTTTGCAGGCCGTTGATAATGCCTGCGCTGGCTACTACCGGGTCGACGCCGCTCCAGGGGGCCGAGCCATGGGTTTGCTGGCCTTTGACGATGATGCGAAAACCGTCGCTGCTATTGAGCACGGTACCGGCCTTGTAATACAGATGACCGGTGGGGTAACCCGCCATCACATGCACGCCGAATATGGCTTCGACCTTGGGGGAGTCCAGGGCGCCGTCGCGGATCATCGCCTGGGCACCCACCAGGGTTTCGGTTTCGAATTCGTCCAGGTCTGCCGCGCCTTCTTCAGCGGGCTGGAACAGGAATACCACGGTGCCGGCGACCTGATCGCGATGCTCGGCCAGCACTCTGGCTGCACCCAGCAGCATGGAGGTGTGGGTGTCATGGCCGCAGGCGTGCATCACCGGTACGGTCTTGCCCAGGCGCACTCCCGTGGCCGTGCTGGCCCAGGGCAGGCCGGTCATTTCCTTGACCGGCAGGGCGTCCATATCGGCGCGCAGGGCCATCACCGGGCCAGGCAGGCCACCCTTGAGCACGGCCACTACACCGGTCTTGCCTACTTGGGTGCGCACCTGCAAGCCCAGGCTTTTGAGTTGCTCGGCGACCAGGGCGGCGGTCTTGAATTCCTGATTGCCCATCTCCGGGTTCTGGTGGAGGGTGTGGCGCAGGGAGATTACCTGCTCATTGACCGTCGCGACGGCGGGGTCGACCCAGCTCAGGTCAGCCGCATGGCCGGTGCTGGTCAGCGTGCTCAACAGTGCGAGGTACAAAGGGGCATGGCGAAGGCGGGGCAGCATTGAAGGTCTCTTGTTTGTTGTTTTTAGGGCGTTCAGGGTAAGCCAGTTTTTCGCACAGGCGGCGCAACCGCCGGGCTAAAAGCGTTCGATTACCGCCCATTAGCCGAGTGTCCAATTGCCCTGCCATTGCCGTCGTGCTTACTCTGGCGCAGACAACACCCATAATAATGACAACACCGAGTACCTTGCCGATGGATAGCCGCCTGCTGAGTGAACGCAGTAGCGTGTTCCGACACGCCGACCCACATGCCGTGTCCGACTATGTAAACCAGCATGTTGGCCAGCACTGCATCGGCCTTTCCAGAACCACCCGGCCGCTGGCCAGCCTCAATCACCGTAAATTCGCCGAGCTTGATCTGTGCCGCATCAGTTATGGCGGCAGTGTGCGCGTGACCTCGCCCGCACTGGAAACCATCTTTCACTTGCAGGTGCTGCTCAGCGGCAATTGCCTGTGGCGCGGCCCGAACCGCGAGCAGCACCTGGTGCCGGGGGAGTTGCTGGTGATCAATCCGGATGATCCGGTCGATTTGACTTACTCTCAGGATTGCGAAAAGTTCATCCTCAAAATACCGGCCAAATTGCTCGAATCGGTGTGCGACGATCAGCGTTGGCGGCGGCCGTCAGGCGGTGTGCGCTTTATGCGCAATCACTACCGGCTCGATGAGCTGGAGGGCTTTATCGGTTTGCTGGGCATGGTGTGCCAGGAGTCCGAGGCCAGCGATCCGCTGCTGCGGGTGCAGGAGCACTACACGCAGATTGTCGGCAGCAAGCTGTTGACCCTGATGCAGACCAATATCAGCCGTGAAAACCTGGCATCAGCCAGTGCCGGTCTTGAGCGCATACTCGATTACATCGAGCGCAATCTCAAACAGGAACTCAACGGTGAAGACCTGGCAGCACAGGCCTGTATCAGCCAGCGCTCGTTGTACAGCCTGTTTGAGCGCCAGTTGGGCGTGACGCCCTTGCAGTACATTCGCCAGCGCAAACTTGCGCGGATTCATGCCTGCCTGAACGACCCGAGCTGCACGGTACGCAGCCTCACAGAGCTGGCGCTCGATTACGGTTTTATGCACTTGGGCCGTTTTTCCGAAAGCTACCGTTTGCAGTACGGCGAGCTGCCTTCAAGCACCTTCAAGCGCCGGCACTGAGCAACGGCTTTTGTGGGAGCGGGCTTGCTCGCGATGGGATCGCTGCGGTGTCAGCGGAACACCGCGCTGCCTGGATCGCGAGCAAGCCCGCTCCCACTGAAATACCCGTCTTGCCTGCACTAACCGGATAACGATCCGCAGTAAACGGATAGTGCCCCGGACATCGACTCCCTAACCTGACCCGGCCTGGATAATAACAACGGAGGCCCTGGCCATGTCCCTGGGTATCGATTACTTGAATGCCATGCTGGAAGACGACAAAGACAAGGGTATCTACCGCTGCAAGCGTGAGATGTTCACCGACCCCGACCTCTTTGAACTCGAAATGACCCATATCTTCGAGGGCAACTGGATCTACCTCGTCATATCAAGAAAACACCTTTAAACGCTGATATACAAGGCTTATAGAAGCATACTTCCAAATTTTACTTCCAAAAATAGCTTCCAAAAACATCATTGCTGCGTTAGCTTTCGTGCATAGCTGAGGTAATTCGACTTCTGGTTAAAAATTGCACAGGAAGAGTCGGCATGGCGGTCGATAATCTCAAAAACATTGATGGCACTTGGTATGTGCGGGTTGCAATACCAAGGGATGTTCGGTCTGAGTTTGGCAATCGAACTGAGTTTTTGAAGAGCTTGAAAACTGGACGAAAAAGTGAGGCCATGGTCCTTTGAATCGCCCCTAGTTTCGTAGACATCTCCAAGCCTTAAAATGAGGCCCA
Source organism: Pseudomonas sp. FSL R10-1339 (assembly GCF_009600545.1). Classification (NCBI taxonomy): domain Bacteria; kingdom Pseudomonadati; phylum Pseudomonadota; class Gammaproteobacteria; order Pseudomonadales; family Pseudomonadaceae; genus Pseudomonas; species Pseudomonas sp. FSL R10-1339. The sequence goes on from NZ_WIVQ01000162.1 coordinate 4,941, forward strand.
TTAGGAGGTGCCATGAGCAACCAGC
>NZ_WIVQ01000163.1:0-4937 GCF_009600545.1 Pseudomonas sp. FSL R10-1339
CGCCCGCGAGAAGGCCACCGGCAAGCTGCAGGCCAGCCGCCAGAGCCTGCGCGACCTGGACAGCGATCAACTGCTGGCCAGCCAGAAAGGCGATTACAAAGTCCAGCTCGAAGCGCGCCTGGGCTTGAACTTCGAACAGTTCACCCGTGCGGTGATGCTGGCGCAAAGCGAATTCAGCGCCTTTCTCAAGGCCGATGACAACGAGCGCAGTGAACTGCTGGAAAAGCTCACCGACACGGCCCTTTATACGCGCCTGGGCAAGCGTGCCTTCGACAAGGCCAAAGAAGCCCGGGAAGCGCTCAAGCAACTCAAAGACCAGGCTGTGGGCATTACCCCCCTGGAACCCGAAGCCCGTGCCGAACTGGACCGACAGTTCAACGAAGCGCAGCAACAGCTGAAAAACCGGCAGGGCCAGCTCAAACAGCTAGAGCTGCAACAGACCTGGCTCAACACCCTGGGCGAACTGCAAGCACAGCGCCAGAGCGCGGCCGAGCAACTGCAACAGGCACAAACCCTGTTCGACAGCCAGGCCGGACAGCGCCAGACCCTGCATCTGCTTGAGCAACTGGCGCCGCAACGGCATCAATTTGCCCGCCTTGCCGAGCTAAATGGGCAACTGAACCCGCTGGCCGAGCACATCGGCGCCCAGCTGCAGCAACAGACCGAACTGAGCCAGCGCCAGGTCCAGCTGCAAGCCCAGGTGCAAAGCGCCACGCTGGCGGCAACCCAGGCACAGACGCAGCAACGGGAAGCCGCACCGCAGGTCCAGCAAGCCCTGCTGGAACAAGCCAACTTCGATCGCCTGACCCAGGCGCTGAGCACCCAACAAGCCCTCCAGCAGCAGGCTGAACAGGCCTGCAGCACAGGCCAGCAGGCACTCAATGCCCTGCTTGAGCGCCAGCAGCAAGGCACCGAACGCCTGGCGCACATAGCCACACAACTCGAACACAGCCGCGAACTGGCGCCACTGGCCAGCGCCTGGGACGCCTATCGCCCCCGGCTGCAACACTTGGTGCGGCTGAGCAATAACCTCACTACCGGGCGCAAGGAACTGCCCGGCCTTGAACAACGCGCCCAACAGGCCACGCAACAACTGACCGAGCTGCGCAACAGCCTGGAAATCCTGTTCCAGGAAGCAGGCGCCGAGCCCCATGCGGTCAACGAGCAAATCCAGACCCTGGGCAGCCTGCTCCAGGACAACCGCCAGCAGCAGCGCGCCTTTGAAGAGCTGCAACGCCTGAGCAGCACCTGGCAGACCCTCGACAATCGCCTGCTGGCGTTACACACCAAACTGCAGGCACTGCACGCCGAGCGCGAAACATTGGTCGAGCAAGGCAACCAGACCAAAAGTCAGTACGAGGCTGCCGAGCAAGCCCTGCAAATCACCCGCCAGCTACTGGAGCGCCAGCGCCTGGCCCGTAGCGCCAGCGTTGAAGAGCTGCGCGAACAACTGCAGGACGATCAGCCCTGCCCGGTATGCGGCAGCCACGAACACCCCTACCACCAGCCCGAAGCCTTGTTGCACAGCTTGTCCCGCCACGATGAACGGGAAGAAACCAACGCCCGTCAAACCGTAGACGGGCTTAAAGAAACACTGGATCAGTTGCGCGATAAATTCAGCGCAATGAAAGCGCAGATCCAGGAACTGCGTGTGCAACATCAACACCTCATTGAAGAACAACAGGCCCTCGCGCCGAGCCTTGAAGCGCATCCACTGCATCAACAGTGGCAGGCCCAGGACCCGGACAAGCGCGCACAATGGCTGACCCTGCGCCTGAACCAGTTGCAGCACAGCATCAGCCAGGACGAGCAGCGTCAGAACGTCCTGCTTGGCCTGCAAAAGGAAGCGGCCCACCTGCAGCAACAAGTGCAGCGCTGCAGCGAGACCAGCCAGCTCGCTGGCCAGCAACTGGCAGAGCAGCAATTACACCTCAATGCCGACAGCCAGCGCCTTGAGGACGAGCTGCGCGAATTTGCCAGCCTGCTGCCACCGGCCACCCTCAATGCCCTGCGCGACAACGCATCCGCCTGCTTTATAAGCCTCGACCAGCAAGTGGCTGAGCGACTGGCCCAACTCGATCAGCAGCGCGACGAACAGGCGGAGCAAGCGCAGAGGGCCAGCAGCATCGAGCGCGAGCAGTATCAGCAAGCCAATCGCAGCAAGGAACTGGACGCCCTGCAGCGCAGCGTCAGCGAACTGAAGGCCCAGCAACAGGCCAGCCAGCACAGCCTCAAGGCGTTGCTGGGTGACTACAGCAGCGCCGAACAGTGGCAGCAGGCCCTGGAGCAGGCTGTCGAACAGGCCCGCACGGTCCAGACCCAGGCCGGGCAAACCTTGCAGGTCACCGCCAACCAGTTGCTGCAACTGGCCGCCGAGCTCAAATCCGGCCAGGAGCGCCTGCAGGCCTTGCAGCAGGAACACGCCAACCTGAGCGCCCGGCTCAGCGAATGGCGCGCGCTACACAGCGAACTTGATGACAACCAACTGCAACAGTTGCTCAGTTACGACGACACACAGGTGCGTGAACTGCGTCAGCAACTGCAAAACGGCGAAAAAGCCGTCGAGCAAGCCCGCGTACTGCTGCAGGAGCGCGAACAGCGCCTGGCCCAACACCAGGCGCAAGCCAATGGCAACCTGGACGCCGACGCCCTCAACCAGGCACTGGCCGAACTCACTGCGCTGATCAGCGCCAGCGAACAGCAGATCGCCGAACTGCGCGCACAACAGGCAGAAGACCAGAGGCGCCAGGAAGTCAATCAGGCGCTTGGGCAACGTATCGCCCAAGCCGATAGCGAATGGCAACGCTGGGCGCGCCTCAGCGAGCTGATCGGCTCGGGCAGCGGCGACAAATTCCGCAAGATCGCCCAGGCCTACAACCTCGACCTGCTGGTGCATCACGCCAACGCGCAATTGCGCCAGTTGGTACGCCGCTACCGCCTCAAGCGTGGCGGCAGCATGCTTGGCCTGTTGGTGATGGACACCGAAATGGGCGACGAGCTGCGCTCGGTGCATTCGCTGTCGGGGGGTGAAACGTTCCTGGTGTCGCTGGCGCTGGCCCTGGGGCTGGCGTCGATGGCCTCCAGCACCCTGAAAATCGAATCGCTGTTTATCGACGAAGGCTTTGGCAGCCTCGACCCCGAATCACTGCAACTGGCCATGGACGCACTGGACGGCCTGCAGGCCCAGGGGCGCAAGGTGGGGGTGATTTCTCATGTGCAGGAAATGCATGAACGCATCCCGGTGCAAATCCAGGTGCAGCGCCAGGGCAACGGCTTGAGCACCGTGGAGGTGAAATGAACCGGCACCTGCTTTATTCCTTCCGCCGCTGCCCCTATGCCATGCGGGCCCGCATGGCCTTGCGTTACAGCGGCGTGCCGTTATCGATTGTCGAAGTCAGCCTCAAGGCCAAGCCGGCCGAAATGCTCGCGGCCTCGCCCAAGGGCACGGTGCCGGTGCTGGTCTGTGCTGATGGTCGGGTAATCGAACAAAGTCTGGAGATCATGCTCTGGGCGCTGGGCCAACATGACCCGGATAACTGGTTGCAAGCGGATCACAGGGGGCTGATCGAGGCGAATGACAGCGTGTTCAAGGTACTCCTGGATCGCTACAAATACGCCATTCGCTATCCGGAGCATCCGATGGAGCATTACCGGGCTCAGGGTGTCGAGTATTTGCAGCGGCTGGAAGATGTGCTGGCGCACACGCCGTACCTTGCAGGGTCTGCGCTGGGTCTTGCCGATGTGGCTCTGGCGCCTTTTGTTCGGCAGTTTGCCCATGTCGATCGCGAGTGGTTTGCGCAGGCGCCCTTGCCGCACTTGAATGCCTGGCTGGAGCGGTTTCTGGCTTCTGACCTGTTTGCTTCGGCGATGGCCAAAAGCCCCTCACCCAGCCCTCTCCCGGAGGGAGAGGGGACTGAGCACACGCGACTTCATGACCACTGATAATCAGCTCCCTCTCCCTCCGGGAGAGGGTTGGGGTGAGGGGCTTTTGATTCAGGCTCAACCCTGCTTGCCCCGCACCATGCTCTGCAACACCCCGTCGCGCCTCACCCAGCCATGAAACAGCGCCGCTGCCAAATGGGCCAGGACGGTAAAAAACAGCAAATAAGCCAGAAACGTATGCGCTTTGCGCAACGATGCAAACACCCTGGGATCAGCCGGCAGAATACCCGGCAACTGCAATGAACCGCCCAGCATGACCGGATCCCCCGCTGCCGAAATCATCGCCCAGCCCACCAGCGGCAACACCAGCATCAAGGCATACAGCAACAGATGGGACAGCTTGGCAGCCAGCACCTGTACCCCGGGCAGATCTGCAGGCAACGGCGGCTGGCGGGTAGCAAAACGCACAAACAGGCGCACCACCACCAGCAACAGGATGGCGATACCCAAGGGCTTGTGCAGATTGAGCAGCCATTCATGCCGCTGCGACACCGAAGCCGCCATACCTGCCCCGATAAACAGCATGGCAATAATCATCAGCGCCATCGCCAGTGCAGCAGGCGCGCCACCGGGGCGAAATGCTTAGTGGGTGCGCTCATGGCCGTGTCTCCTTGGGTAGCTGGTCAACTTCGCTGGTGCGTCGTACATAGGAACTGGCATAGGCCGCCGAGCGCGCCGCCAGCAAAGGGTCAGCCGAGCCCTCTATGCCACTGGGCAAAATCAGCGGATCGTAATTGATATCGCGGCATTCGCCGTCGTTCTGCGCCTGGGCCTTAACCAGTACCAGGGTGCCTGCATCCACCACCTTGCGCCCCGCTGGCCAGGCCTTGCTGGCATCAGTGGTCGGGTCACCCGCCTCGGCCAATGTCAGGTTGAACTGCCATTTCAAAGGCCCCGCCGCCAGGCGTTTATCCAGATCCTGCTCCAGATAATCGGCATCGTCGGGCGCCGCAGCACCCGGCGCGTCCTGCCCCAACGGCACCACACCCCAGCGC
>NZ_WIVQ01000164.1:0-4515 GCF_009600545.1 Pseudomonas sp. FSL R10-1339
CGCTGGTTGCTCATGGCACCTCCTAATGGGCCTCATTTTAAGGCTTGGAGGTGTCTACGAAACTAGGGGCGATTCAATTTGCCGTTTTGTGCGTTATAGCCAAGGTGATGAGCCGCCGTCCAGATCAGGCGGCGGCAGCCGTGGTCCACGCAAGTCGTCTGATCAGGCTGAGCTGACGCACCTTATCAGTGAGAATCCGAGAGGATTCATCTTGGGGGACCCTGATGATCCCGATCAACTGCCAGGGTATTACAGCATTCTCATGCAGCCTTCAGACCGCTGCGAAGGTGAGCTGGCACCAGATGAGTTGAGCTCATCAACAGAGATCTGGACTCTGGATGACGATGGCAGCGAGCGTCCTTACGTCGCAGACAAACTCAGCCAGCAAAGTATCGAGGCTCACATTGTCCGAAGTCGGCAATTACTACCTTTTTCATATAGCCAATTCACGCTGGTAGAGCTGAGAGATCTTCTATTCGGCGCTACTCAGCTTTTCGAAGCGTGTTTGCAAGAGTTATCTGGGGTATCACCCCGACCAGGGCTGCAGCTTCGGATGGAGGCCATCCTCCTGTTACACATCGGATTATGGTTAGGCCAGCCAACAAGCCAAACTGTTCAACTCACAGTCGCTGAGACCGCGGAAGACAGTCCAGATGGTTTTGTGCTCATTAAAGGCTCACCGGGGCTGTTTAGCGTCTTCGTACGTCGCCCTGACTTGGTTGGTGATGATCGTTGTTTGCCGGCTTCGGGGACTCGCCCTGCGCTACTGCGGATCCTGCTACCTGACTTAGCTGGTAGCGCGGCCTTGGTGAATGCATTGCTTAGAAAATTTCCTGGATCGTCGAATCGAGTATTCCGACATCAGGTTGCGGAGCTGGAAACTGAAGCGAGATGTATTCTGAAGTTACTTGGTCGGAATGATCCTCGCTTCACGTTGACCAAAGTGCGGAACTATCTGTTCCACCAACTCGTTTCCGACACACACGATGTTGCCGCTGCCTCCATGTTGTCTGGAGTGTGCGTACCTTCCGCCCAGACACCGGGTTATTACCTGCAGCTGAGTGCCGACCATCTGCGTAGAGTCTACGAAAAATCATTGGGGCATGCACTTCGGCAAGTCTATGCATGCGCTGGGCTCGCTTACGAGCTCCCCGTGACAGCTCTCGTTCAGCATGGGGCCGTAGGGGCAAGCCACTGCCTTCTGCCTGAAACCATTTTGGCTAACTCAACAGCCTTGAGTGCCTCCCTTCGTAAAAAGCCAAGCGGCCGGTTCAGCGAAATGGTGACCTGGCATAACAACTACACCTTGTGGGTCTTGCAGATGTTCATGCTGTCGACTGGGTGTCGAGCGATACGAAACCCGCTGCTATTCGTCGATGAGTTCGATCCAGTTACGAACATGGGCGCAATGTCTGACAAAGATTCGGATGATCGACACATGAGTCGACTGGTCTGTCTTCCTCATGTTTTGAGGCGCCAATTGGAGTATTACTTTCGGCACTGCGCTGCGATCGCGAGAGTCATGACTGGGTATTTACCTCCTAATGAGCACGGCAGATGGGGCCGTGGATTCTTTCTGTCGGTCAGCGAGAGCGGCGTTCGCCGTTTGGAGGTAAGGCCGGTCACGATTCGCCAGCAGATGGAGCTGGTCAGCGGCTATGTTCTTCACCCTATAAACGCCTACCGCAAATTCATCAGGACAGAACTTGCTGAGCTGGGATGCCCTGCCGAAGTACTTGCCGCATTTATGGGGCACTGGCTGAGAGGTGAGGAGCCCCAGGATCGTCATTCGAGTTTCTGCCCGTTTCATTACGCTGAAATTCTTGGCGGATGGATCGCTCAGTTACTGGGTGGATTGGGCTGGTATGCACTGCGCAGTCCGTGGGAGCAAGCATGAGTCTGCCCAGGCTGAGTGAACAGCAACTCGAGTATCTCTGGTCGTCTGCGCCACACGAACCGCAATGGAAATGGCAGGTACGTGATCGACTGAAGTTAGTCCTCGGAGACAGTGAGCTTCCGCTGGCAAGGTGGTTATCGGGAACCAGCATCATGCGAGAGGTACGACTCGAGGATGTTCGCGAAGTGGAGCAGCACTTAGGGAAAGACTATGTCCTTCGCAATATGTTGCGAAGCATCACCTGGCGGCTGAGGGCACAGATATCAACGTTTCCACTCGCTCGCATCGCTATTGAGGTCCATCGTGCCGCGAACCCTATCAACCCAGATATCTACACAGCAGAAGATCTGCAGCGAAGCAGCCTAATTCTAAAATCGCTGCAGCAGGGGCTGAGAACGAATATCGAGGTGCTCAACCAAGAGCAGCGCATTGGACTTCTACTGATGAGCGCTGCTTATGGCGGTGGTCTTCTGGATACTGCTCAACTGAAAGCGATGCTCGGCGTTACGCCTAAGCAAATCGAATGGATCGCCGGGATACCGGAGATCAGGCTATCTCTTTCCATCCGTGGCAACACGCAAGCGGAGTTTCGGCAGTGGTTTCCGGATCCCGCGACATTGGCGCTTTTGGTCCGATGCTCAGGGGATGTGCAGGAACTGCGGATTCGAATGCAACGCAGCGGAGCTCTCCTCAGGTGTGCTCAAGCGCTACTCAAAAAAACAGGATTACCGGAGTGGGTGCTTCCTAGCAGCATGGGGGATTTGTTCCAACTGCTTCGGATTCAGATACAAACGCGTTTACCTCAACTACTAGTGAGTTTCGCGGCCCGAGAAGGGATAGTGTCTCAGTCGCTGAGACCGTCGTGCTGGGGCGAACTGTTTGGTTACCTCGGCCTTCAAGATCCCTCCGAAACCTATGGGGATCGTTCCGATCGTGATGAGGGGAAGATAGACACGGAAGATGTTCATGAGTGGCTGCAGAACTTGTGCCGACAGGTTCGGGCAGGTGAGCCAATTGTGCGTTCTGGAGACGCCTCGGAATTCGAGCTGATAGTCACACAGTGGATCGACTACATGCTTGGCGGGGCGTCCGTATATGGAAATGCAGCCGAACGCAAAACGATCGCTCGTTACGCCCGAGTGCTCGGTGCTGCACTGGCACCTCAGCTAGATGGGATGAGTGTTTTCGATGTTGAAATCGATACTTTGGAAACCGCTTACGAATCTGTACTTGAGGCTCAGAGCAGTGACGGAAAACGACGCGTTCTAGCCAAAGCCATTCATGAGTTTCATACGTTCTTGCAGCGGCGTTATAGCTATCCTCCGGTTAGTCCTCACTCTCTGCTCGGTATTGGTAAGGGCGTGATCCGGGTGGATGCTCGTATTCTCTCCGAGGATCAGTTTCAGTCTATCCATCAGGCTTTGGGTATCTGCGGATTGGAGTTACGTACTCCTCGTTTGGTCGCTGCCGCCAGGCTACTTCTGGTTTTAGGATTCAGGTTGGGGCTGCGGCGAAACGAGGCGTTGAAGCTGCGCCTCCAGGATCTTTACACGCCGACCTTGTCAGTAGGCGAATGCTCCCGTATTCAAGCGCGACACCCGGGTCGACGTCGGCTGTCCAGCAACGAAATAGCTGAATTGGCCCTCCCGGTAGATCTGCTTATTCGTCCCCACTCGCAGCGCGGGCTGAAAACGCAGAACGCTACGCGTAGGTTGCCTCTTCATGTTTTCTTGGAGCCGGATGAGCTGGAGCTTCTACTCGATTGGCATAGACAGCGGCAAGACGAAGAGGCCATCAATCCGGCGTCGCAGTATCTTTTCTGCATTCCTCAACTGAAGACTCAGTGGATCAGTGAGGATTACCTGCTTCCAGCGGTGCACGATTGCATGCGTGCGGTTACAGGTAATGAGTTCGTGCACTACCACCATCTGCGCCACTCCTGCGCAACATGGCTGTCGCTGAAGCTGATGGGAGCGCTCAGCGGCTTTTCTCCGGAGCTCATTTTTCGTGATGCTCCCCTGACCACGCGTTGGCTGAGAGATGATCGTAGATTGCAGGACACGATGCTATCTACTAACTCAGGGCCGACTCGGCGCATTATTCATATAGTCAGCGCCGTCCTGGGCCACGGCAGCCCGAAAACTACGCTGCTGCACTATATCCATAGTTTGCCTCAGATCATGGCAATGGCCTGGCAGTGGAGTCCTCGAAACTGGGTATTCAGCGCGCGTAGTGTCGCCATGATCGCCGGGGTAAGTCAGCCTACTATCAAGGCCGGAGGTAATGACGACATCAGTTCTGAGTGCAGATTGATGCTCGAGATTCTTGGCCGGATCAGTGCTCTAAAAGAGCTAAGGAACGCTCGACATAAGCCTGCGCGGGAACGGTTCAAGCCAGTGGTGCGATATTGGGCGATTTCGCGAATCCGTGCGATTGAGTCGATGCTGGCTTACGCGTCGTACGCTGAGCAGACGGGGCGAGAGGTCAATCTCAACTGGGTCGATTTCTCTACTGATGAACGAGACCTTATGCTTGAGCGGGTGTAGTGGTCTAATGAAACCGGACACTCATTTAGGCGAGAATGCTCGCCATATCGAGGTGTCAGATGACCAAGCAAC
>NZ_WIVQ01000165.1:0-4377 GCF_009600545.1 Pseudomonas sp. FSL R10-1339
GCTCCAGCCAGTCCAGCGCGGCTGGCGGGAGCAGGCACTCGGCGCGGATCAGCAGTCCGTCGATATGTACATCGGCAATGGCCTCACCATGGGTCATGCGCCCGGGCACGTGAGTGATCGCCTTGTCGCCCAGCTCGACCAGCGCCAACCGCGGCTGCCCGTCAACACTGACCAGCAGCAACGCCGCCTGCGATTGCTCGGCCAGCGCCAGAGCGCCCACCCGGCCTTTGACACGCCAGCCACCGTCAGTCTCTACCCCGTGCAATTGAATGCCATGGGCGTTGAACAGGCCGCTCAAATCTAGGGTCAGCAATGCCCTGCCCGCGGCGGCCTCCTCAGCCCACGCCTGCAATGACGGATCGGCAAACTGCGCGACAGTGGCAGCCGTCAGTTGATGGCGCCACAGCGGCACCTGCCCCAACGCACGGCCCTGAGCCTGTAACACCAGCATCAATTCGGTCATGCCCAGGCCGCTGCCACCCTGTGCTTCAGGGATGGCCAGGGCTTGCAGGCCGGTTTCCACGCACAGTTCCCACAGCGGCTGCATATAGGCCTGCTCACTGGTATCGAACTGGCGCAGGCGGTCATCGGTGCAATAGTCGGCAAACACGCTGCCGGCCATTTCGGCAATGGCGCCCTGGTCTTCGCTAATGTCGAAATCCATGCTGGCTCCCTTACTCGACCACAGGTCGGAATAGCGGCAAGGTCAACTCGCCATCGAAGGTCTGGAACTCAAGCTGCAAGGGCTGGCCAATACGCAGGTCCTCGCGCTTGGCGCCTGCAAGCCCCGCCACCAGACGCACGCCCTCCTCCAGCTCGATCAGGCCGATCGGGTTGGGATGGTCGAACGGGGCAACTTCGGGGTAATGCATGATCACAAACGAATACAGGCTGGCGCGGCCGCTGGCCTGCACACTGTCCCAATCAAACGAGTGGCATTCGATGCACACCGGCGCCGGCGGATGACGCAAGGTCTGGCACTGGGTGCAGCGCTGGATCAGCAGCTTGCCGGCGTCACAGCCTTCCCAGAAAAACCGCGTGTCATCGCTCATGCCCGGCTTCGGCCGTTTGACCACCGCAGCCGCTTCGGCCTTGGCCGGAGCGGCCTCGACCGCATGGTTGTTGGCCGGGCGAAACTTGAATACGCGAAACAGCAACTGGCCAACGGCCTCGTCGCCACTTTTGTGTTCAACGAAGTAGTCCATCACCAGGGTGACAAAGAAGCCGGTGCCCAGACCGGTGGTTTTTTCGTCGCCCACCGAGTCAAGCCGCGTGGTGTAGTAGAGCTTTTCACCCGGACGCAGGTTGCGCTCGAAGGTCAGTTCGGAGTTGACCGCGACCACCGACGGATAACCGTAGGACTCAATCAGCTTGAGCACTTCATAGGGGTTTTCGGTGGTCGAGCCGGGCGCATAGTTGTTTATGTGAAAACCTTCCATGCACCACACCTGCAACATCGCAGGCGGCGTCACCAGCCCGTCCTGGGCGCTGTTGGCGGCAAAGGCCGGGTCGGTGTAAAGCGGGTTGTCGACGCCCATGATCTCGCACCACTGGCGGATCATCGGGGCGTTGACTTCGTCCCAGGCGTAGACGCGACCATATTCACGCCCCACCAGGGCGCGCACGTCGGTTAGCAATTGAGAATCAGCCAAGTTCGTCTCCTGCGTGTCAAGTGCAGCAACCGGGTGGTCGCCGCTGAAGGTCGTCAGTGCGCAGCGCTCAAAAAAGCCGGGCGTTCGCCGCCGCCGTGCAACAACAGGTTGCAGCCGCTGGCATAGCCGGCCAGGGGTGATGCGATAAACAGGCAGGCGTTGCCGATGTCTTCGGGCAGCGCCATGCGCCCGGCCGGGATCCCGGCGCTGACCGCCGCGATGCCTTGTTCGTCGCCAAAATGCAGATGGGCCTGCTCGGTGCGTACCAGCCCCGGACTGACCGCCACTACCCGCACCTTGGGTGCCCACTCCACGGCCAACGACTGCACCAGGGCCAGCACCCCGGCCTTCGCCGCGCCATACGCGGCGGTGCCCGGCGATGCGCGCAAGGCACTGATACTGCCGATAAACACGATGCAACCACCCTCGTCCTGTTGCTGCATCAGGGCATTGGCCTGCTGGGCAACGTTCAGCGGGGCGATCAGGTTGAGACGGATAATGCTTTCGTGAAATCGCGGCGAGACGCTGGCCGCATCGGCCGGCGGGCTGCCGCCGGCATTGTTGATGAGCACATCGAGGCGGCCGAAATCGGCACGAATGCCTTCGAACAGTGCCTGGAGCGAGTCCGGGTCGCGCACATCGCAGGCCATGAACACCGCCTGTGCCGATCCCGCCCGGGGCAACACCTCGGGGGTTGTCCTGCCACATACGATCACCCGTGCCCCGGCTTGCAGAAAGCTGCGGGCGATTCCGGCGCCGATGCCTTTGGTGCCGCCGGTGACCAGCACCACCTTGGCGCTGTAATCCAGCCCTGAGAGTTGACCCATGACATGCTCCTTTTCTACTGATGGAGCCACTCTAGGGGCAATCCGGGGGCTGCTCGTCGTCTGAACGGACGATGAATCACGACCGGGTGAACGCAACAATCCAGCGCATGCTGTGGTGACAGCCCCCGTCAATGAGGAACCCCATGACAGAACCATCTGCCGCGCCGGTACTACTTGAATTCCCGAGCCCGGGCGTGGCCCTGCTGCGTCTTAACCGCCCCCAGGCCACCAACGCCCTGAGCCTTGAGCTGCAAGCGCTGCTGTCGCGTCACTTCACCGAGCTGGCCGAGAACCCGAACGTGCGCTGCATCCTGTTGACCGGTGGCGACAAAGTGTTTGCAGCCGGTGGCGATATCAACAGCATGGCCGGGGTCGGCCCGATCGATATTTACCAGCGTCATACCGAACGGCTGTGGGCACCCATCCAGCATTGCCCCAAGCCGGTGATTGCGGCGGTGTGCGGCTATGCCTATGGCGGTGGCTGCGAACTGGCGATGCTGGCGGACATCATCGTGGCCGGGCGCAGCGCCAAATTTTGCCAGCCGGAAATTCGCATCGGCATCATGCCGGGTATCGGCGGCACTCAACGGCTGGTGCGGGCGGTCGGCAAGGCCAAGGCGATGCGCATGGCCCTCACCGGGCAGCCGATTACCGCTGAAGAGGCCTGGATTTCGGGACTGGTGAGCAACGTTGTGGACGATGCCGAGGTCCAGGCCTATGCCCTGGAGATGGCGCAACTGATCGCCGCCATGCCGCCGCTGGCAGCAGAACAGATCAAAGAAGTGATTTTGGCCGGGGTTGACGGGCCACTGGAAACGGGCCTGGCGCTGGAGCGCAAAGCCAATGCACTGCTGTTTGCCTCCAGAGATCAAAAAGAAGGCATGCAGGCGTTTATCGAAAAACGGGCGGCTCGCTTTGAGGGCAATTAAGTCATTTCAAACAAAAGCCCCCTCAACCCCCTGACTGCGGGAGAAGGTCGGGGGGGGGTATTACAGCGACGCCAATCGCTCAGCCAATGCCTTGGCCTGCAAGGCAACATCGGTTACCGCGGTACTTTCCCACCACATGCCGCGCAATGGTGGGCCCATCGCAAACAATCGCTGTGCGGGCTCGGCCTGCGCATTCAAAACCGCCCCGCCCGCATCGGCGGCAATGCCCAGCCCCAGATTGCCGGGCCGTATCAACCCGCGCTGCAACAGCTGGCGTGGCAAGGGTTTATCCACCCGGCGCCAGTCGTACTCGATGCCGGTGGAGTTGATCAGGCCATCACCTTCAATCCATACCGCTTCGGATTGCCCGCGATAACGCAGCCGGATCCGTGGCCCTGAGCTATCAACCCCTTGCAGCGACGCCGCATGGATGGTCAGCCGCCCTTCCTCGAGCAGGCGCTGCAACAAGGCATCACCCTGAGGCGGCGAACGGTGATGATGGCTCTCCCACCAGGGCCGCACATGGCGTACAAACTGACGGCGCTGGGTATCATCGGCCTGACTCCAGAGCCTGGCGATATGCACGCGCACGGTGTCCAGCGGTGCCTGCCAGTCGATCCCGAGGGACTGGGCCAGGGCACATTGGCGGCGCAGTTCACGCAGCAGCTGCAAAGGACTGCGAAGGTCCGGGGCCAGGCTGAGAAAATCTTCCCATACCGGCGGCTGGCGTCGCACATGGGGCAACAGGCCATGCCGGGAAAAAACCTCGATCGGCCCTCGGTGTCCCGCCTGGTTCAGGGACTCAAGGGCATCCACCATGGTCAGCCCCGAGCCGATAATCAGTACCCGGGCATCCACCGGCAGCGCACGCAAAGCCTGGACATCCCAAGGGTCCAGCGCTGCCGCGTTGAGGCCACTGGACTGGCGCTGCGCCGTGCGGGCCGCCGGGAACATGCCGGTGGCCAGGAC
>NZ_WIVQ01000166.1:0-4200 GCF_009600545.1 Pseudomonas sp. FSL R10-1339
GCGGTCAATAGCGCCAAATTCAGCGGGATTTTCAACTTACTGCGCGGTTGCGGCAAGTTGATCGGAGCTTCCCTAAGGCACTTTGAGTGAACCTTGGGTCAACCTCTTTGCCCTCTTGGGGCAAGACAAGGCTCATCAAGGCGTTTTCTCGGCTCGATGCAATCATCTTGGCGATGTTGTAGGACGTTTCCGGTAATTCGGCGGGGGTAGGTCCTGCGATGCGTTGCCGAGCGGTAGCGATGGCTTGTTTCCAAACGTGTAGAAACGCCAATTTCTTCATCTGGGCTTCTGGCTTGCTGCCGGTTTTGAGCGATTCGGTGAACTCGCTGCGGTTCAAGACGTGCCGAACGTCCTTTGGGACGGTAAGGCGGACGTGCCATGTGCCTGACCGTAAAACGAGGTTTTCGCTTGCCATTTTTCGTCCCTGACCGGGTAGGTTTGGAAGCTGAAAGGTAGCTGTTTTTGGTCTGGATTTGTAGCAAAAATTTGTAGCAAAATCGCCTGAAAACCCTGTAAGTATTGATTTTAAAGGGCTGCGGGGTTGGTTTCGGAAAGTCCCTATCTCTCCGCCATTATTTGAAGAGCCCCGCAGATCAAGGTCTGCGGGGCTTTTTCGTATCTGGCATTTGACGACTCTAACCATCCCGAATTTTTTCCAGTTGGCTCTTTCCAATCAACTTGGGAATCAGGTGGCGGAGAATCCGTGTGATAAAAGACTTTTCGAACCACTACGTCATATTGAGCTGACTCTCCCTTCTCGAAATCGCCGAATCCAGCACCATCACTCAATGGCATCAACAAGGCGGATCAATACCCGCCGTTCCCTCTGCTGTGACCCTGAATGACTTGGGATAAGAACTTCGTTGGCGCATTTAAGGACAGTCGCGTCCGCGTAAAAAAAGCCGGGCAACATCGCCCTTAAATCTGGAGTTCGTAAGGTGTGTTGGCCGTTCCATTAGGGTCGGTTGCATAAAGTTGCAGTATTTAATTGCGGCTATGTGGCGAAGTGTATAGTGTCTCCTGCGTGAATTCTAATCGGAATCATTATCGTTTGCAGGGGGGGGGGTGGAAATGTCGGAAGTACTTCAGCTTGGTGCAACCTTTGTTGGTGCTCAACCAACCAGCACAGGGTATTCCACCTCGGTTAATTTCTCCCCGAGGCCTCCTTTAAAACCAAATGAACAATTTATTTCAGGCGGTTTTATCCAAAAGCTGATTGCTAACGGGGTGAATGTTTTCACTGCTGCTAATGTCTTAGATATTGAAGGGGCCATGAATGCATCATTAATTGGTTTGAATGGGTTGGACAGTAAGCAGCTGAAAGCACAGCTGACGATGCAAGCTGCAATTCAGAAAAACTTACTCAACGATCGTGCGAGTCGGGGGGCACAAGAATCAGTAGCTATTACAGCGCAGGAGCGTACTGAGATAGTTTACGCGGGCGCAACTTGGGCCCACAACACGGCTACGGTAGACCACAGTTCGCAGCCTGACTTCTTCGGTACACCTCTTATGTTTATGGCTGGACTTTACTATTGGCTGTATGGGAAGGGCAAAACTCGTTATGTGAATATTGGCTCTCTTAATTTGCAGATGGTGACGCGTGATATCCCACCAGTCAGGGACGCGGTAGCTGCCAATGGTCCTGGCACCTACCCAATTAACTCTCCGTTCACTTATAATACATTTGGACCGGGCTACTTGACCTCGTTTGCAGGTTTGCTTTTAGGCAGGGTCAGCGGGAATGTATCGGGAGTACTAACTATTGCTGCAAATGGAACCTATGTATTCACCGGTTCTTACACCCTCAATCCAGATGTATTCGATGCAGATCCTAGCCATCGCCCCCCAGTTCAAGAAGCGCTTACCACAATCCTCCGCTCTATCGGCGATCAGATTGGGCACGTCGATTTCACAACCGTGGTTTTGGGTTCGCAACCTCTCATATTGAAAGGGAGCAAATAAAATGGCTAGATCAGGGGTTAGCGCAATGGTAGGCGCTGCAGTTGCGATGATGGGGTTAGTTCTGCAAGGGTGTAATGGAGATTCTGACGTTTCCTGTTCCAAAGCAGATCGTGTTTTTTTTGAACATTCTATTCGAAGCCATTTACAGCGTAATCCAGGGGCAAATGGAGTTGTGGACTATTCTGCGGACGGTAGTGCGACATATGACAGCCATAATAATTGGTGGGCAGTACCTTTTGTCTCTAACGGAAAAAAAATGCTTGCTATCTTAAGTTGCGATGGGCGTGTTGAACTTTCAGAGCGTCTCTGATTTTTGCTCTCGTATTTGTATATGTTCACTCGGTATAAAGATAAAAAACTAAACGGGCAGCCGGCACTGGTGTGTTGCTGGATTTCAGAGAAGGGCAGGTGTGCCGCAGGTGAGTGCGGCACGGATGGTTAATTAACTAGCTGAAATTATTTAATATTTGAGGGGTTTTCGTGGGCGTCGATAAATGCGGTGCCCATTTCCCCTCAGGCAGACACCACCCGGTTGCGCCCGCTTTCCTTGGCACGGTAAAGGCGTTCGTCGGCCAGTTTTAGTACTTGCTGCGGTGTCATTGGCGCGCCGGCCTTGCTGGCAACACCTATGGAGATTGTCAGGTTGCCGACTTGCGGTATGCGAGCGTCTGCGATGCTTTGGCGTATGCGTTCGGCGATGGCTCTGGCCGTTTCTTGCGTGGTATCCGGTAGCAGCAGCGAAAATTCCTCCCCACCGCTGCGACATGCCAGGTCGTTTGCCCGTGAGTTCTGCTTGAGGATTTCGGCCACCTGCTTGAGTGCAACGTCGCCAGCGTCGTGCCCGAATGTGTCATTGACCCGCTTGAAATGATCAATATCCAGCGCCAGTACCGTGTAGGGCTGCTGGGTCTGCTCCAGCACGCTCAGTAACTCTTCCATGGCCCGGCGATTGGCCAGGCCGGTGAGAGGGTCACTTTGCGCCTCGTGGCTGAGGCGGCCAAGCTTTTGCTGCAGCAGTTGCACGCCCGCCAGCATGGCCTGGCGGATGGCCGAAGCATCGTGGTACCAGGCGTTGATACGTTGCAGCAACTCCGTAGTCTGCGGCGCGGACAGCTGTTGCGCCGCGGCAGACAGCAGGCGCAGGGGCCGGGCGATCAGCGTTGTGCCGACGAATACCAGTACCATCCCCAGAAGCCCGGCCGGAATCATGCCCGTGATCATGTCGTGCATAAGCCGGCGCAAGGTCGCCTGACTATGCTCCCTGGGTTGTTGCACCACTACCGCCCAATTTGAGTCCGGGACCTGGCTGTAACCTGCCAGCATTTCGACGCCTTCGGAATTCCTTATTTCCATCGAACCGCGTTCGCCGCCCAGGGCCGCATCAACCGCAAGGTTTTCACCAAGCACTTCAGAGATACGCGCAGGATTGGGGTGGTAGAGCAGTCGACGATTGCTGTCGGCCACAAACGCAAAAGTGCCTTCGTGATGAAAGTGACTGCTGATGACGGTGTGCAAGGCACTTTGATCAAGCAGGTAAATAGACCCGACCACGGCGCCGAGAAACACACCGGCCTTGCTGAAAACAGGTTCTGATACGAATACGATCAAGTTGCCCTGGCGGGATACATAGGTCGAGCTGACCAGTGCCCGGCGCTCTTGGAGTGCTTGCCTGATACCGCTGGCCGGAACGTTGGAGCCGACAATCTGCGCCTGCGGCGGATTCGAGGCCAGGACCTTGCCGTTGGCATCGAGGATTTCGACGGAGTTGAAATACTGATCCTGTGCCTCCAGCCTCAAGGCTTCTTCATGCAGCACCTGGGGATCGTCCCAGTGCTTGCCGAGGATTTTGGCGCTGTAGTTCAGGTTGTTGTGGGCTGCGCGCAAGAACTCACCAATGCTGGAGGCAACTTTTGCCGCATAGGCAGCATTGGACTCCAGGGTCGAATGGATCAGGGCGTCGCGTTGTACGCGATAGGCCACCACAAGGCTGTTGCACAGGGTCGCCAGGACTGACGCCAGAACAATGCAGAGGATCAGGCCGCGCAGGTTTACGGGCAATGGGCGTGATGGTTTAAAGCTGTCGGTCATGGGCATGTTCGATAAGCGCAAAAAAACTTGAATAGAGGTTTGGACTCCAGAACCTGGCGGTGCGCAGGTCACTAGGCTCTGTACGTAAAGTATTGTCGCAAGCACCGCATAGCGCAGGCCAATGAGACCATCGCCGCAAAACTTGTT
>NZ_WIVQ01000167.1:0-4075 GCF_009600545.1 Pseudomonas sp. FSL R10-1339
GGCTCCAGAAAGAAATCGGGAGCACAGCATCGGACATCAGGTTTCGGCTTGGAATGTGGGCTTCATGGAGCGCTTACAAACAGCCTGGGCATCTCCGGTGGCGACGGGCAAACGCGCTACAACCTCAGTGGCAGCCTGGAACAAACCGCCGGGATCAACCGCACCCACGAATCCTTCCCCAGCGACAGCGACCACGACGCCTATCGCAACAAGTCACTGAGCCTGAACCTGAGCCACTACCTGAACCAGGAGCTTGAAATTGGCCTGACGGCCATGAAAAACGTCGGCAAGACCGAACTCGACAATTCGTTCGGGCGCTGGGACCCGCAGATCCAGACTGTCAGTGGCCAACAGCTCTACAGCGATTTTGATATCAGCAGCGTCGGCAGTTTTATCGACGCGCAACTGAACGAACGCTGGAACTCGCGCCTGGAGCTGGGCCACAGCGAAAACCGTGAAAAAACCCGGGACAAACTCAGCGCCGAGATCTACAGCTTCAACACCTATCGCGACTCGCTGAACTGGCAGAACAACCTGACGCTGGACGATCAAAACAGCCTGATCCTCGGCGCCGACGCCTATCAAGACCGGGTACGCAGCAGCACCGTTTTCGAGGAAGACAGCCGCTGGAACCGCGCCGCGTTTGTTCAGCACCGCTTCCACGGCGAGTACTTCTCGACCGAGCTGGGCCTGCGTCACGACCAGAACCAGCAATTTGGCAGCCACAACACCTGGAGCGCCAGCCTGACGGTGCCGCTGAACGCCGACAACGACGTTATGCTGACTTACAGTGAAGGGTTTCGCGCACCGACGTTCAATGACTTGTACTACCCGCAGTTCGGCAATCCCGATCTCAAGCCGGAATACTCAAAAAGCTACGAGCTGCAATGGCGCAGTCAGCTAAGTGAGACCAGTCGCCTGGAAACCTCGCTGTATCGCACCGATATTCGCGACGCGATTGTGGCCGATGCCGACTTTATTCAGCAGAACATCGGCGCAGCACGGATCACCGGTTTCGAAAGCGCGTTGCAGCAAGAATGGTTCGGCTGGCAGAGCAGCCTGGGTATCGCGATTATTGACCCGCGCGATCGTGATACCGGCCATACCCTGAGCCGCCGCGCACGCCGTACCTTGAGCCTGGATCTGGATCGGCAATTTGACAAGGTAGGTGTCGGCGCCAGCTGGCAAGCGGTGAGCAGCAGCTTCAATGATGAAGACAACAAGCAGCCCGTTGGCGATTATGGCTTGCTGGGATTACGCGGCAACTGGCAGGCCAGCTCAGAAGTGCGGCTCGACCTGAAGGTCGATAACCTGCTGGACAAAAGCTTCACCCGCGCGCTGTACAGCTATGACGGCAACTACTATGGCTACCGCGAAGAACGGCGCTCGCTGCAGCTGGCAATTACCTGGACGCCGACGTTCTAAACCTGTGGGCGCGGGATGGCTCGCGATAGCATCACCGCGACTTACCTGACACTGCGTATCACCTGCATCGCGAGCAAGCCCGCTCCCACAGATAATTTTTATCTCTGTAATTGCTCACACAATCTGGCCGTCGCTTCCAGCATCTGCCCGCTCGGACGCTCCAGGCCCTTGTCGGCCAATAGCAGCAAACGCCCATGCTTGACCGCATCGATCTGCGGCCAGGCTTTCCAGGCATCCAGCTGCGCCTGGGTGCCGGCGATAATCACCTCAGGATTACGCTGTAACACAGACTCTATACCAACCTGCGGCGCCGGCAGTTTGAGGTGGTCAAACACATTGCTTGCTCCGCACACTGCCAGCGCATCACTGATGATTTGCCCGCCGCCGATGGTGTACAGCGGCTGATCCCACACCTGATAAAACACCCGCACAGGCACGTCAGTCCGGTACTGTTCACGCAGTTGTGCCAGACGTTGGCGCAGTTGCGTTGCCAGCTCCCTTCCACGCTGCGGGCGACCCAGGGCGATGGCCAGGGCTTCAACCTGATCGGCCAGTTGATCGAGGCTTGCCGGTTCGGCGGTGAAGGTGGGGATATTCAGGTTACGCAATTGCTCGCGCTGGGCAACACCCACACTGCCTGGCCAAAGCAAAAGCAGGTCGGGTTGCAGGCTGAGCAGACGCTCCATGTCCAGTTGCCCGTAGCGGCCCACAGAAGGCACGCCGGCAAGCTCAGGTAACGGCTCCCCTGCTTCCAGACGCCCTACCAGCAAATCGGCGGCGCCGAGTTCGACAACCATTTCAGAAAGGGACGGTGACAGGCTCACCACGCGGCTGACAGCCTGGGCAGAAAAGCTGACAGTCAGCAACAGAGCTGCCAGCCAGACGCGCATCAGCCTACCTGGCGGGGG
Source organism: Pseudomonas sp. FSL R10-1339 (assembly GCF_009600545.1). NCBI lineage: Bacteria > Pseudomonadati > Pseudomonadota > Gammaproteobacteria > Pseudomonadales > Pseudomonadaceae > Pseudomonas > Pseudomonas sp. FSL R10-1339. The sequence continues at coordinate 2,334 of NZ_WIVQ01000167.1, forward strand.
ACGCGATAGAGGTAGAACAGCACCAGCGTTGACAGTACCAGCAGCAATAGCGGTACGCCTTCAAGCCCGACAAGCACCGCCAGCGTGGCAATCCAGGTGGGCAGCCCCGCCGCCAGCAGGGACCGCTGACGTGCACGCGCCAACTCATCCCAGGCTGCAGGTTCCTGTGGGGTGTCGAGGGCTTTCTGCAGATTGATCAGGCCATGTTTGTAAGGCCCGAACGTGCGCAGGGTGACGAACATCGAAGCCACGCCCGCAATAAATAACGGCATTGCCAACTCAGGCAGCAACGGCTCGGCGCTGCCGAAAAACCAGCAGACCAGCACCAGAGGCAGCAGGGTCAGCAGCAGCTGTTGCCACCAACTGAAACTCAGGCGCCGACGACGCTGGCCACGGGTCATGCCGGGTCAGCCTCGCTCTGATGCTGGTTACCCATCATGTGCCCTAGCTTGTTGGCTTTGGTCGCCAGGTACAGCTTGTTGTGCGGGTTGTGCCCGGTGTGCAGCGGCACACGCTCGGCCACGGTGATGCCCATGTCAGTCAGGGCTTTGACCTTGCGCGGATTGTTGGTCATCAGGCGCAGCGAATGCACGCCTACGTGCTCCAGCATCGGCAGGCAAATGGCGTAATCGCGCTGGTCGGCGGCAAAGCCGAGGCGCTCGTTGGCTTCAACGGTATCGGCACCGCCATCTTGCAACTCGTAGGCACGGATTTTGTTGAGCAAACCGATGCCACGGCCTTCCTGACGCAGGTACAGCAATACGCCACGACCTTCGCGGGCAATGGCTTGCAAGGCGGCTTCAAGCTGCGAGCCGCAGTCGCAGCGCTGGCTGAACAGGGCGTCACCGGTCAGGCATTCGGAATGCACACGCCCCAGAACCGGCGCACCGTCTGTAACGTCGCCCAAACTGAGCACAACGTGTTCACGACCCGTGGCCTTCTCAAGGAAGCCATGCATAGTGAACTCGGCAAAGGGGGTGGGTAATTTGCAAGCGGCAACGAAAACGACAGGCACCGTGTGCTCCTGATCAGTTTGAGTACTGGAAATTCGCAGAGGCGACATTGTAACAGGAGGTTCCTACAGACGCTTAGGCTGAATTACCGAGGATAAATATCTAAAAGTTTGATGACTTACGCTACACAGGCCCCGTGGGAGCGGGTTTGCTCGCGAAACAGGCGATGCGGTGTATCAGGCTGAACGTGGCGCTGCCATCGCGAGCAAGCCCGCTCCCACAGGGTCACGCACGAAAATGCTGATAGCCGTGGACTGCCGGGGTAATGTCCAGGCCTTCGTCATCCAGCAGCGTCACGCCCTGCCCTTCAACCACGCGACCAATCACATGGATAGGCCAGCCATCGGCCAGCAGGGTCGGCACCTCAACCTCAGGCAAGGTAAACGCCAGTACATAGTCATCACCGCCGCTCAACGCTGCCTGTTGCGCTCCCGCCTCGCCCAGGAACTCTTCCAGCGCCAGCGAGACCGGCACCCGGTCGAGTTCAATCGCCAGCCCCACCTTCGACGCCGCCGCGATATGCCCGCAATCGGCCAGCAGGCCATCGGAAATATCCAGCGCCGAGGTGGCTCTACCACGCAGGGCCTGGCCCAGCGCCAACTGCGGTTGTGGCGACCAGTAATGGGCCAGCAACGGTTCGCCGATCATCGATGCCGCGGTGCGCTGCCCCAGCACCAACGGCAACGCCCCGGCCGCATTGCCCAGCTCGCCACCCACACACAGCAGGTC
>NZ_WIVQ01000168.1:0-4007 GCF_009600545.1 Pseudomonas sp. FSL R10-1339
AACAAGTTTTGCGGCGATGGTCTCATTGGCCTGCGCTATGCGGTGCTTGCGACAATACTTTACGTACAGAGCCTAGTCCCGCACAACGTCAAACAATTAGCGTTACTGCCATTGCTCAATCGCGCGCGATCATAGACACCGACGGCGGCAATCCAGGCAATGAAGCGTTTGAAAAGTATTCTCAAGAGGTTGTGGGAGCCGATGCGACCGCGCACTCTGCAAGCGTAAAAGAAGTAGTATATATGCACGCGAGCGAGACAAAGTATCGCTTGAAAAAAAGAGCGCTATTTGCATATAACGTTGGCCACCTCATGGTGGAGGACGCGCGCAAGGTACAAGCGGCTATTCGTGATGAAGTAATGATTAGCGTGGCAGATCTAAAGTTAATGCTCGGTTGGTCGCACACAAAATCTGACAATGGCGAATTTGAAGAATTTGACGAGTTGCTATTGTCTGCTCAAAGGGCAGGCTTCACTATATCTCCATTTGGACAGCTCGAGAAAGGAAGTAAAACGTTCATCATCACCAACGGTATTACAGCCGCACTACTTATGAGCTACCGGAATGAGTGTATCAACCAACTAAAGCACTTTTCCGTCGAAGATGAATTAAAAGCCTTTGCAATTGCAATGCAAGCGGCGTACATAGAGGATGCTCTCGAAAAGTTTGACCACAAAGCCATTAGCCAGGGAAAGGATATACTTAAGAATTATACCTTCCCCACTCCAGTCGTAAGGTAAACAGGCCATGCAAATCAATTCAAGCCCATCCGCGTTGTTTACCATGTCGCCTGAATCGCCAACCATCGGAAATCAATTAGGAGATGATTCTTTCCAGATTCAGGATCCTATTACAGGCCTTTTCTACATAATCAATTTTGCCTGGAAGTGCTCCATGCAAAAAAGGCTCTATGCACAGATGTATTTCCTGAAAGGGCATATTTCACGGGGCCATGCAGACGAGAAAGGACGCATCGTTGTAAGTAGTCTTTCAAGTGCACGCCAAGAAATCGCTTACTTACGCGACTTTTGTGAGTACTGGGAGATAAACTTTACAGATCGAGCGCTCCAATCTCTGTCCAGGCTTGAGATACAAACAATGCTCCGCGCTTTAATGGTAAAAAAGGAGAATAATCAGGACGGCGACCTCATTCTTGGCCCCTCCACAATGACAATGTTCTGTAAGATCCTAGAACAAACTTATACCATGCTCCATTCCGGAAAGCTCGTAGACGGTGTCGTGCACCGAATGACCGGAGCTTTCAAAAAAAGCACAATGGAGCCCTTGCTTAAACATCTGGAAGTAGAATACGCGGTATGGAGTAAAGGCGGGAGCTACGGCTCAATCCCTATGACTTGTGCTTCGTTGATGCTCGCTGAAGCGATCACCCAAATAGAATCAGATGAAGCAAAAATCGCGGCTATATTTTTTACTCAATGGCGTAGCGAAAAGACGAAAATCACAAGCTGGTTTGGTGAAAAGGATCGCCTCGCCCTTTACAGAAGGATACAGACGCCGGGATACGTATTGTCACGTTTTGAACGAGACTGGGCGCCGTCTGCGATAAAGCTTGGTAACGCAATCGATGCAGCAACCATAGGGCACCACGCATCTTTGCCATGGAAAAACCAAGGCGCGCTCAGTGATTTTTGTTGTGAGCTCACTAAGGCAGCCTTGACCGTCATCACATTATTGAGTGGATTTCGCATTTCGGAAATCAACGGAATGCGACTTGCAGATTATGAGCAAGAACCGGACGGTTCTTGGTGGTTTACATCCGAAAACTACAAAACAGAATCAGGGCTCGCGCACCCAAGATCGTTACACGGACTTGCCGCAGAAGCAGCAACACTCATGAAAAACCTGTCGGCGGTGGATACGGAGAAGTTCAACCTGCCGTTACTCCATAGAGCTTACAGGTCAGAAGCTTTTCTTGTCGCCCGTGGCACTGGCAAATTCAGCGATGAGCAATGGTTGGCAGACGCAGGCTACGGTCTATTCGCATTGAGGGGTTGGTTCAAGTCTTTCTATAAGACTCATGTCGCAGAAAAGTACCCCGATGCTGGCAAGATTCATAGTGAGGTCTCGCCTCACCAAGCCCGTCATACCTTTGCAGAGTTTGCACTGCGTAGATTTGATGGGAATGTCATGGAAAAGATCCGGGAGCATTTCCGCCATTCATATGGCTCTTTCCATACCAGGCGCTATACCCGCGAGAAACTGAGCGAGTCTGTTCGTATCAGCATGGAACGCGACTACGCCAAAGAGGTGATGGGCCGGATTGCAAATGGCAAATTGGACGATCGCTTCTATGGGCCAGCGGCCAAACGCATTGATAAAGAAATGGCAGAAATTTCCGTGCTCACAGGAGATGAATTCGATGAGCGCCTCAGTGCCTTGGCTAATGAATTTGAGCGGTTTACCGCATTCGAATGGGGCTATTGCGCACTGCGCGCTAATGAGCAGCATATCGCGAAGTGCCATGACCCTAAGACTGGTACGCCGAACGTAGATCAACGCAGCACGCCGGAAGTCTGCGCCGGATGCCCTCACAGTATGAACAATAACCTGCAGAAGCGGGAGCTTGAGCGAACAGCAATCTCACACCAATTCATTGCGGAGAACCATCCTCTCAAGGCTCTCGGGAATATGAGTGGAGAAGTCGTTCGGAAAATCGAGCGTCGCTTGGAAGAGAAGGTAACAGCATGAAATTCAGCTTAGGGCAGTATTCCAATAGCACTGAAGTCCCCGAAGAACCTTCCTGGGTCACCTCTACAACGAAGCGAAACCTTTACTTGCACGTATGTAAGGCTTTTGACCGCATCAAGGCGTCTATGGAGGCGGGCGAAAAACTCAGTATCAAAGAAAGAAGAATTGTAGCTCGCAACATTGCCAAAGACAGTGGTGTCCATGACAGCTTGCTGAACAAACGCCGTCAGCCTGAACTCAATGAGTTGATCCTCCAAAAGAATGCTGAACTTGAAGAACTTTGGAAAAGCCTTTCAGCCACCCAATACCGCCCGAGAATAAAGCGCACGAAGGCGGTCATACAGAACGAGCTTCGTTCGCGAACAGCTGAAATCGAACGCCTAACCAATCTTCGTCTTTCTGAGGCGCTCACTGCGGCCATTGGTAACCAGATGGTCGATAGCCATAGAAGCCTCGTAAGTACCATCGAGTATCTTAAAGCTGAGAACGCCGAGCTTCAGTTGCGTAATAGTGAACTGAGTAAGCAGCTTCGCCAGATGATGAAGGCCATCAAAAACTGATGCCTACCAAATTTTGCCATAGAGTTCCTAATGCTTAAGCTTTTCCGCCACATCGCTGTTTGTCTTTTACTTTGCTGCACCAACGCCCTCGCGGCTACAAACATAGGTACCTGGAACCTCGAACATCTCAGCATACGGGACACGAAGGATTTTGTCGCAATAGCGAAGGTTGCAAAGAAAGTCGATTTTCTTGCCGTTCAGGAATTGATGAGTGAAGAGGCTCTCGCCGCATTGGCCAAGGAACTGACCAGACAAACCGGCAAGCAATGGAGCTTCATGGCTTCGCACGCTGTGGGCCGATCGACCTACAAAGAAATGTACGGCTTCGTGTGGAAGGATGAGGCTATCGCGTATGAAGACGGGGCTGTGACCTACCTCGATCGAAAGGATACATTTGAACGAGAGCCCTATTCGGCTCGATTTAAATCCCTCACTGACAATTCCTATTTCGTCGTTGCCACAGTCCACATTCTCTACGGCAAAAGTCAAGCTGACCGTGCCTCAGAGATAGTGGCGCTTTCAAATTATTGGTCGTGGCTGAAGGAAACTTATCCGGGCAACAACCAAATTATGCTGATGGGTGATTTCAATACCCCGCCTACTTCCCCCGCGTGGGATAGCTTGGACTCTAGTGCCAGACCACTAGTATTGAATGGCGCAATGTAGTGGTCTAATGAAACCGGACACTCATTTAGGCGAGAATGCTCGCCATATCGAGGTGTCAGATGACCAAGCAAC
>NZ_WIVQ01000169.1:0-3941 GCF_009600545.1 Pseudomonas sp. FSL R10-1339
AGAATAAGGCCGGTAGGTTGAAAAATACGGCTTGAAAGAGGGGGGCGCTACGAACGGGTTAATTGTTCAGCGGCTCCCTAACGACAAGCATCTTCATGCCACTGAAAGAGGATTTAGAAAATGCATAAAATACTTGTAGCTGTCGATGGCTCCGAGCACTCGGAGCGCGCAGTGCGTTACCTTATTGGGCTAATCCAAGATGGCGGATTACTGGGCGGTAGTGTTGAGGTACATCTGGTGAATGTACAGCCACTGTTACCAACTCGAATTGCACACGACATGAGAGCGGATGAGATTGATCGTTACTACGGTGATAAAAGTGCTGAGAGCTCACAAAAAGCTGGGGTGCTTCTGAAGCAGGAAGGGGTTGCATTTACACTTCACACCTTACAAGGCGATGCAGCAAGCCAAATCGTGGCGTGCTCACACTCTTTAGGATGTAACAACATCATCCTAGGCTCACATGGCAACGGCTTTCTTGCAGGGATCTTTCTGGGCTCTGTCGCGGCAAAGGTGATTCAGCTCTCAGATATACCAATCACCTTAGTCAAATAGGAAATCGTCAAATGCATGCTAGCGCGACCCCATAAGTGGGTTATCAAAGGCCGATATTCTGGAATGACTTTGATTGAGTTGAGTCATGCGCAGCATAGCCATCCACTTTTCTATGCGTGTGGTTCCCTCGACATTTGATGTCCCGAGCGACTGAGAGGCAAATCACTTGCCCCTCAGTTCTGACTCCCGGCTGATGCTTTCAATTTGGAGTGAAACCTACTTGGGAATATACGCAGCTACCGACTTGCGAATCTCTTCCCGCGCCTCATCCGCGCTCCCCCAACGCCCCATCTTCACCCACTTACCCGGCTCCAATGCTTTGTAGTTTTCAAAGAAGTGCTTGATCTGTGCGAGGAGTAGCGCAGGGAGGTCTGAGCACTCCTTTACGTCGTTGTACATCGAGCTGAGTTTTTCATGAGGCACAGCGATCACCTTGGCATCCGCTCCGGCTTCGTCAGTCATGTACATCACACCCACCGGGCGACTGCGGATTACAACTCCAGGTGAGACGGGATAAGGGCAAACCACCAGGACGTCAAGAGGATCTCCGTCATCGCTCAACGTATTTGGAATGAACCCGTAGTTGGCCGGATAGAACATCGGTGTGCTTAGGAAGCGGTCAACGAAGATCTGTCTGCTCTGCTTGTCGACCTCGTACTTGATCGGCGAGTGGTTTGCAGGGATCTCAATAACTGTGAAGAAGTCATCGGGGATCGCGTTACCAGCAGGAATGTCCGCGTAGCTCATGTTCATACCTCCGATGTTGTAGAAGTGGTTGCGTCGGACGGATCTCTCCCAAGTGGGCTCATTTCTTTTGGCAAATCGACTATCCATTCGCCTAACATCATTCTCTGATAGCGACGGTTACGTTGAGTAAAGAAAACGACCATAAAGCCTTTCATGTCTATCTCCTCAGCGAGTACCAATCACTTGGTATGAAAGAAGCCCTGCAGCGGTCATCGCCAGCGAACCAACCACGTGCAACGAAATTGAGCCAAGCGCCCAGAGCAGTTTTCCCTCCTGAATCAAGGTGACTGTTTCGGCTGAAAATGTAGAAAAAGTGGTAAGACCACCACAGAATCCGGTGATGATCAGGAGGCGCCATTCAGGGCTGAGCGAAGGCGATGCAGCCAAGAAGGCGATGGTCAGCCCTATGAGATAACCCCCGACCATGTTCGCGACTATAGTCCCGGGAGGAATCGTAGGAAATAGAGCGTTCAGCTTTATACCCAAAAGCCAGCGTAACCAAGCACCAACTGAGGCGCCGATGGCAATGACGATCAATGATTTCAGCATGACGAGCACTCCTTACCAAACCTGGAGGGCCAAGCATGCAGAGGGACAGCGCTGTAAGATGGGCGAAGCACGAAAAGTAAGATCATATCCTGTCCTAAATTAGGGACAGGGAGCCACACCTACGCACCCTGTCTAGGGTTCACGTAGGCATCATCAGCACAAGGCGGTTAAAGGAGGAATGCCATCTCCTGATAAGATCCTATAGCATCCGCGCTACTGACATCAATAACCTCCTATACAGATCAAGATACCTTTGGCTGATGCTTGCTTTCAAAGTACACCGCTGAGCCACCATCCAAGCATTCCACTGCCCAAGACGACTACCCATGGGGGAACCCTCCAAAACATTAGGGCGACAAGGGCTATCAGCGCCAAACCGAAGTCTTGAGGTTTCAAAATTGCACTCGTCCAGACTGGGTTATATAAGGCCGCCAAGAGTAGCCCTACTACTCCCGCATTAATTCCTGCAAGGGCCGATTGGGTGCGAAAACTATGTCGTAGTTGCTCCCAGAATGGCAGCACGCCGATTACGAGTAGGAATGAAGGTGCGAAGATAGCGACCAGGCATACCGTAGCTCCGATCCAACCAGAGGGTTGGGCGTTCATGGACGCTCCGAGAAATGCTGCGAAGGTAAAGAGCGGGCCCGGTACGGCCTGCGCTAAGCCATACCCAGCAATGAATGTGTCGTTGGTTACCCATCCGTTGAATACGGTCGCAGACTGAAGTAACGGTAGTACAACATGCCCCCCTCCAAAAACTAATGACCCTGCTCGGAAAAAGGCATTCGTCATAGCTAGTGCTTCAGAGGGCCAAACCTGGATCAAAAATGGTAGGCCTACCAATAAGCCAAAGAACACCACCAACGATACCAGACCTACTTTTCGGCTAACTGATATTGGAAGGGGCTCAGCAGTATGCTGTTGAGCAGGCTTGAAAAGCATCAGACCGATGACAGCACTGCAGATAATCACGGCGATCTGCCCCCAGGCATTTGGCCAGATGAGTGCTGCGCAAGCTGCAAACACAGCGATGGTTACCCTGGGTACATCAGTACAAATATTGCGCGCCATTCCCCAGACGGCTTGAGCAACAACAGCAACCGCGACGATCTTAAGTCCGTGCAAAAGACCGCTTGGGAATGCATTTCCCCACGCGGACATCCCTTGCGCAAACAAAACGAGGATTATTGCCGATGGCAGTGTAAACCCAGCCCACGCGGCAACTGCTCCAGAGAAACCAGCACGCGATAGCCCCAAACCTATGCCTACCTGGCTACTGGCAGGCCCTGGCAGAAACTGGCACAGGGCGACCAAATCGATATAACTGCGCTCACTGAGCCATTGGCGCCGAACAACAAACTCTTCGCGGAAGTAACCTAGGGAATCTCCGAACAAGTCTTCAACTGTGCTGAAATACGCCTAACAACCTGATCCGAGCTGCCCATGAGCCAGATGAGTTTTTCCGATTTCGAATACGCAGGAAAACGTAAGCAGACACGCCGCGAACGCTTCCTCGCCGAGATGGATCAGGTCGTGCCCTGGATAGGCCTGCTGGGGCTGATCGAGCCGTTCTACCCCAAGGCCGGTGGTGGCCGTAAACCGTATCCGCTGGAAACCATGCTGCGCATCCATCTGTTGCAGAACTGGTTCTCCCTGAGCGATCCGGCCATGGAAGAAGCGCTCTACGAAATCACGCCCATGCGTCAGTTTGCACGCCTGACGCTGAGCGCGCCGATCCCCGAAGACACCACGATCATGAACTTCAGGCACCTCCTGGAAAAGCATCAACTGGCGCCAGCGATCCTTGCGGTCATCAACGGTTACTTGCAGGAAAAGGGCCTGTCGCTGCGTCAGGGCACCATCGTCGACGCCACCATTATTCATGCCCCCAGTTCGACCAAGAACGAAGATGGTAAGCGCGATCCCGAGATGCACCAGACCAAGAAAGGTAACCAATATTTCTTCGGGATGAAGGCCCATATCGGTGCCGATGCAGAGTCGGGCCTGGTTCACCATGAATCGCCCCGGGTTTCCTAGACACTCTCCAGGCTCGCTGCGTAACGCTTTTCAAACTCTACCGGTGACAGCTG
>NZ_WIVQ01000016.1:0-70482 GCF_009600545.1 Pseudomonas sp. FSL R10-1339
GACCACGGGGGCCGCGACCGCCGCCCTGGCGCTGCTCGCCGCTCGGGGCATCGGACAGGAGTTTTTGCAGGCCCTGGTTGTACCACTCATAGGACCACGACAAGCCGGTCAGTGCGGCCAGCAGATAAAAGACCATACACCAGGTGCCCGCCACGGCGTGCAGGTCCCAGTTGAAGCTGCGACCTTTTTTCGCCCAGTCCAGGGTCAGCCAGGTGCGCCAGTTAAGCGCCTGGCGCGGCCAGCGCAGGTACAGGCCCGACAGGCAGAAGAACACCAGCATCAGGGTGCAGGCGCCGGTGATCTGGCGACCGCTCTGGCCCATGGCCAGGAAACGGTGCAATTGCAGCATCAGGTCGAAAAAGCCCTGGCCGTTGGCCTCGCCCTGATAGGTACCGGTATAGGGGTCAACATAACGCAACTGGCCACGACGCTCGCCCGGTGGCGGGGTGAAGAAGATGCGTGCAGCGGTGCCGCTGTCCACGCCCACCCAGAGCATGGCGACTTGCTTGCCCTCGGTGGCCTCGACCCTGCGCACCAGCTCGGCCGGTGGCAGCACGCCGCTGTCGAGTTTCTCGACCTTGAGCACTGAAGGGTTGAGCAAGTTCAGCAGCTCGTCCTGAAACGACACCGTGGCACCGGTTATCCCCATCAGGGCCAGAACCAGCCCGGCGGTTATGCCGAAAAACCAGTGCAGCTGAAACAGTGTTTTCTTGAACACAACGACCGCCTTGCTTGCTCAATTGAATTCATCACGGCGCAGTATGCCGTGTACGTCTTTTTACACACAAAAGCCCCGACCATTGAATGGACGGGGCTTGGTTCAGCTCAACTTCGAGTTAGAAGTGGAAGCTGGTGGTCAACAGGGCAGTACGGCCCGCTGCCTGGCTGGCGAAATGCGCAGCGTAGGCTTTGTCGTAGTAGGTCTTGTCGGTCAGGTTTTGTACGTTCAGTTGCAGGTCGATATTTTTGGTCAGCTTGTAGCTGGCCATTGCGTCGTAGCGAGTGTAAGCCGGCACGTAAACGGTGTTGGCCGTGTCGCCGTAGACTTCGTCAACATAGAACGCGCCGCCGCCGATGGTCAGCTTTGGCATCACTTCATAGGTTGTCCACAGGCTGAAGCTGTTTTTCGGGGTGTTCGGCATTTCGTTGCCTTTGTCCGAAACCGCTGCGGTATTGATAGTGCCGTTACGGTTGGCTTTCTGGCCTGGATCAACCAGCTCGCTTTTCAGGTAGCTGTAGCCTGCAAACACTTGCCATTTGTCAGTGATTTTACCGCTGGCCGACAGTTCCAGACCGTCAACGCGGGATTCACCGGCGTTTTCGTAGGTGAACGAGTCAGTCAGGACGCGAGTGTTCTTTTTCTCGGTACGGAAGATGGCTGCAGTCAGCGACAGACGATCGTGGAACACGTCCCACTTGGTGCCCAGTTCGTAGTTGACGGTTTCTTCCGGCTTCAGGTCGCTGGTGATACCGCTGCCTGGAGCAGGTATGCCGTTACCTTCGACCCCTTCACCCACCACGCCGCCTGGCGGGGTAGCCGAGGTCGCGTAGGACAGGTAAACGCTGCCGTTATCCAGTGGCTTCCAGACCAGGCCGGTCTGCCAGTTGAAGAAATGGCTGTCGTTTGAGGCTTTGGTACGACCGCTCGCCGCATTGGTATTGGCGGTGGTGCTGAATGCGTCGTAACGCAGGCCGGCGTTCAACAGCCACTTCGGATCCAGCTCGATGGTGTCGAACACGTAGGCAGCTTTGGTCACACCCACGGTGTTGGTGCCGTAGTAGTTGCGTGATTCGGAGCCACCCCAGACATCATTCGGGTTAGGGTTATCAAGCGAGGTGCATACGCCGCCACTATTGCCTACCATGCTAGGCGTGCATCCGTTAGGTTTTGGATTGCCCTGAATCAGACCATCTGGACCATATACGTTGTAGCTGCTGGCCCGAGTCTCTTCACGAGTGAATTCAACACCTGTGGAGTAGTTGTTCTTGAAACCCATGACCTGGAAGTTGCCGAACAGATCGGTCTGGTTGGTAGTGGTTTCAGTGGTCGAAACCCGGGTGTTGGCGCGACGCCATACGGTACCGTACTGGTTGACGTTGTGCTGGCTGTCGTCCGGCTGGGTGAGAATGTAGTCCTGGCCGGTGTTGCCGTGACGGAAGGTGTTTTTCAGGGTCATCGCATCGTTGAAGTCATGCTCGAACGAGATGGTGCTGATGTCCACGCGGGTCTTGCGGAAGTCACGGTCTTTCAAGCCGTAGAAGTTTTTGCTGTCGCCGCCATCGTCCGGTTTGTCGTGGGCGTGAACAGCGGTCTTGGAGCTGTTGCTGTAGCCGTATGGAATGCCCGAGTCCGGCAGGTCGTTGCTTTCCAGGTGGTAATAGCTGACGTTCAGGCGGTTTTCAGTGCCCAGGCCGAAGGTCAGCGATGGCGCTACGCCCCAGCGGTCGTAGTTGACCGACTCACGGCCAGCGACATTCTGCTCGTGGCTCATCAGGTTCAGGCGGAACGCTGCGGTGTCCAGGAACTGGCGGTTTACATCCAGGGTGTAGCGGCGGGTCTGGTCGGAGCCATAGGTGAAGCCGCCGTTGAGGAAGTCACCCGCCTTGGCGGTCTTGCTCACCATGTTCAGGCTGCCGCCAGCCGAGCCACGACCACCAAAGGTGGAGTTCGGGCCTTTGCTGACTTCGATCGATTCGATGTCGAAGATTTCCCGGGTCTGGCCGCCAGCATCGCGCACGCCGTCCAGGTACATATCGGATTGTGCGTCAAAACCACGGATAAATGGACGGTCGCCCTGTGGGTTGCCGCCTTCGCCTGCGCCGAAGGTGATGCCCGGTACGGTGCGCAATGCATCCTGCAGCGAAGTGGCTGCGGTGTCCTGCAGCACTTGCTGTGGGATCACGGTGACAGAGCGCGGGGTATCTACCAGGGGCGCTGTGTATTTTTGGGAGCTGGCTTTTTCGGTTTGATAAGACTGCTCGGTCTGTTCACCGGTAACTGTGGTCGCGCCAAGGGAAATACTGCTGCCCTGTGCCTTGCTGTCAGTGCTCTCGGCAGCCTGAACCATATGGCCTGCCGAGGTCGCGGTAATCGCGACACCGATGGCCGAAGCCAGTAAACGCGGTGAGCTGACGGGTATTTTTATTTGTTGGCGCGACATTTGAAGATCCCTTCCCCCAGAATTTGAGCCGCGAAATATATGGCAAACAATTCTGACTATCAATTGAGAGGCATTACTATTTGCGCTGAATTTACATTCTTTACAAATTGCCTTTACGGTTTTTTCACACTCGTTCGTCTACAGGTCTCTTAACAAAGTTTTACATAGACAATAAGAATCAATACCATTGCCATCCCTTTGCTATCAGGTATTGCGTCATGTTGCTGCATATCCCCGGCTTGTTCTCCCGTGAAGAGGTGCAGCGCATCCGTGAGGCGCTGCAGCAGACGCAATGGGCTGACGGTAAAATCACCGCCGGCTTTCAATCGGCCAAGGCCAAGCACAATCTGCAACTGCCCGAAGACCATCCCCTCGCCAAGGAGATCGGCGCGGCGATGGTAGACAGGCTGTGGAAAAATCCGCTGTATATGTCGGCGGCCCTGCCACACAAGGTCTTCCCGCCGTTGGTGAACTGCTACACCGGGGGCGGCAGTTTCGACTTCCATATCGACAATGCCGTGCGCCAGCCCAAGGGCAGCCCTGAACGGGTGCGTACTGATCTGTCGGCGACCCTGTTTTTCAGTGACCCCGAGGAGTACGACGGCGGCGAACTGGTGATTCAGGACACCTATGGTGTGCAGCAGGTCAAACTGCCTGCTGGCGATATGGTCTTGTACCCCGGTACCAGTTTGCACAAGGTCAATGCCGTTACCCGTGGGGCACGTTTTGCGTCGTTCTTCTGGACTCAGAGCCTGGTACGCGAGGACAGTCAGCGCACGTTGCTGTTTGAAATGGACGGCGCGATCCAGCAACTGACCCGTGACGTTCCTGATCATCCTTCGCTGATCCAGCTCACCGGCACTTATCACAACCTGTTGCGTCGATGGGCCGAGGTGTAATTCATGAGCTTTCAATTACGCCGCGAAGAAGTACTCAATGGTGACCAGCTGAGCGCCATGTTGAGCGAGAACCCGGCCAAAGCGGCCCAGGCCATTTTGATGGCGGCCAAAGAGGGCATCGTCGATGGTCAGGCGTTGCTGGGGCAGATCCTGCTCGACGGCCAGGGCATCGAGCGCGACCCGGTGCTGGCCAAGCGCTGGTTTCAGATTGCGGCCAATGCCGGCCACTTGATGGCCCGCAACATGCTGGGTCGCTGCTGGGAGCATGGTTGGGGCGGGCCCGTCGACTGCACCCTGGCAAGCCTGGAATATCGACAAGCCGCTGAAGCTGGACTGGATTGGGCGCTCTACAACTACGCCAACTTGCTCGCTACCGGTCGCGGCGTAACCCAAGACCAGAACGCGGCGTACCAGCTGTACCGGGTGGCGGCACAGGCGGGCCATGCCAAGTCGATGAACCTGCTGGGGCGTTACCTCGAAGAAGGCGAGCATTGCCCGGCCGACAAAGCCGAGGCCTGTCTCTGGTACGAGCGCTCGGCACGCGGCGGTGATTTTCGTGGCCAGTTCAGCCATGCCTCGGTACTGGCCGAAGACGGCAATATTGATGACGCGTTGCGCTGGTTCGAGCGTGCTCTGAATGGCGGCAATCTGAACTTCTTGCGGGTGACCCTGGGCACCCTGCTAGAGGCTCGGGAACCCCGTATCCGGGCACTGAGCGCTGCCTGGCAAGTGCGTATCGATGCCTTGCAGGGCAACAACGGCTGACCGTGATTACACCGTCAAAGTTAATGCTCGTACGCGGCTTTCAAGCGTGTCCTAGCCAATAACTGTTTATTCGGGTAATTATTCATTTTTATTTTTGTCCCGGTCTTACAGGTACTCGGGTAGTTCTGTTATTGATGGATGCTCTTTGAGAAGTGATGCTGTTCGAACAGGATCATTTTTTAAAGGGAATTAATATGCAGGTTGATAATAAGGCGTTCAGCAACAGTGCTGAGGAGGCCAGATCGCTTGAGAAAATGAGCGCTCTGGAAGCGGCTATCTATTTGCCATCGCATTATATTCAAATGCTGGTCGGTGAAAAAGATTCCGCTGTTTCAAAGGGAGAATTGGGTTTTATTATCCGGCGCAGTGATATTCACAGTGTTCGAGCCTATGTGAGTGAGTCACGCAAGTTACCCGTGGACTACAACAAGATTGTGGCCTGGTTTGGTCTGGACACTACAAGTATTCCGGGGCTAGAACCCGCCAGTATTCAGTCTTTTCATCAACGCGTCGTGCAGCATGCCGGCAGCTGGTCGGCGCTCGAGCGGGAAACAAAGGAACTTGCTCGCCAACTGAACCGGTTCTCGGACAGTTTCATTACCCATGCCAATGGCATCATTGAATTAATAAACAGGCTGGATTCCGATCGGCTGTTCTCTGGTGGGCTGGACGATCTGACGGCCGCGGAAACCGCGCAGTTGGCTGATGGGCTTAGCTCTACAGAACTCAAGGCAGTCACCATCATGCGCGAACATGTAAAGTCGATCAAAAGCAGCACCGATTCCTATATAAAAAGAGCCTACGCAGTGGGGGCATTGGCGGCCGAGTTTGAGCGCGTCCTGTCCGATGAATTGATTCATGAAGTCAATGCCAAACTGGATGCCTATGCCAAAGCGGGCCTTTCCAGGGACCGTGAAACACTGACTGCGCGCATCAAAGAGCTGGACAGCGAAATCGAGCGATTGATAAGGGATTACAGGTCTCAGGTTTTGTACGGGCACTCAGGGATTTTTCTGGGGCCTATCGGCTTGGCTGTCACAGGCGGGATATTCGGGGTAAAGGCCGAAGCAATACGCACACGAAAAAACAAACTGATTGCCGAGCGTGACATTGCCAGGCAAGGCAGCCAGGAGCAAGAGCAACTCGCGATGGTGCTGGATGCCACCCAGCAGCGTTTTACCGACTTGCGCAGTCGCATGCTGGGAGCAGAAGAGGGCGCCAAGCGTCTGGCGCAAGTATGGAGCTATATAAGTAACTACCTGGATGAAGTTGATCATGAATTGGGGTGCGTGGATTCTTTTGGTCGCTTATACAAACTTAAAGTTGATTTTGCACAGCTGCTGAATCCGTGGAAGCGTGTTAAGGATTACAGCGTGCAAATATCCAATGCATTTAATGAGATTATTGAAAAGCGTATTTGAAAAGGAAGTCACAATATGAATGCGGGCGTCGATGAAGTGGAGTATGAAACCCCTGATATGCCAGGTGTTTTCAGCGGGCTAAAAAAGTTTAATGCAGTGGCGGTCAGTCATGAATACGATTTTATTCCATCGTTGCAGGAGCGTTTAAGCCTGGCGGCCAGATGCTTGAGTCGTGGTGCGCGCAGTATTGTCGACAAGGTGCGTAGCCTTGAAGTAATGGTGGACAGTGCGGGTTTTGATGAACTGGCGGAACAATGGGCAGCCATTCACACTCATGGCCCATTAACGCCTGAGGCTCGCACCTCTGCAATCCATATTCTGAATGAAACTTTCACTCAGCGAAGCCGGCGCCTGGTGAGTGCTGTTGCGGCGGCCAAAGCGCAAATAGCATTGCGTACTGCCGAAGGCGAGGGACTGAATCTCGAACACTATTCCGATCCGCTGCTGGCGTATGACGTGGCCAGGCTGGATGAACTGGAGCAACAGGCGATTACGCTGCAACTGGAAGAAGATCAATTGCGTGCGGACAAACAGGTTGTCGTCGCGGCTCTGGAGATCCTTCAGTCCAGGACCTGGCTTGATCATGCAAGGGATTTGCTGCCTGGTATTGAACAAATTCAGGTACTTGTGACAACAGCTGCAGTGGGAAAGGTCGAGGCGGATGTGGTGACTGCCGCCATTGAGCGTATAACGCAGTACCTGGGTTTTATTGACAGTGGGTACAGGATGTTTTCGCTGATTGAAGCACGCAACAAAATCACCGACAAACTGGCTGATTTGAGCATGCGTAAATCCAGGGACAAGTCAGACAGGCGCGTGCTCAAGGAGCGCGCTGAAAAAATAAGGCGTCACGCAGAGCTGGTTGAAGCGCGGGCGTACTGGGTCGACAACATGAAGCGGATTGCCAACGGGTTGACCGTGTTTTCCACTCGGGTCAATGCAGCCATTGATGCAAATGAGCACTCGATGGTGCAAGCCTCGGCAGAGCTGGCGGGTTTTCTGCGTTTCTTACGGCACATCAGCCGATAGGGGCTGCCCCCCGCACGCTTGCGCGGGGGGCCAGTTGTTACAGGTAGAACGATTTCAGCGGCGGGAAGCCATTGAACTCAACGGCGCTGTAGCTGGTGGTATAGGCACCGGTCGACAACCAGTACAGGCGATCGCCGATGGCCAGGTTCAGGGGCAGGCCGTATTTGTAGTTTTCGTACATGATGTCGGCGCTGTCACAGGTTGGGCCGGCGATGACCACTTCTTCCATCTCGCCTTTCTTTTCAGTCCAGATCGGGAACTTGATGGCTTCGTCCATGGTTTCGATCAGACCAGAGAATTTGCCCACATCGGTATACACCCAACGCTCGACGGCGGTGCGCGATTTACGTGCGACCAAAACCACTTCACTGACCAGGATGCCTGCGTTGGCGATCAGCGAACGGCCCGGTTCCAGAATGATTTCTGGCAGGTCGTCACCGAAGTCTTCTTTCAGGAAACGAATGATTTCTTCGGCGTAGGTTTCCAGGCTGTTGGTACGGGTGATGTAGTTGGCCGGGAAGCCGCCGCCCATGTTGATCAGCTTGAGGACGATGCCGTCTTCTTCTTTCAGACGCTCGAAGATCACCTTGACCTTGGCGATGGCTGCGTCCCACACGCTAATGTCACGTTGCTGCGAACCTACGTGGAACGAAATGCCGTAAGGCACCAGGCCCAGGTCACGGGCCAGAATCAGCAGGTCCATGGCCATATCGGTCTGGCAGCCGAATTTTCGCGACAGAGGCCAGTCAGCGGTGGTCGAACCTTCGGTAAGGATGCGCACGTAAATCTTGGCGCCCGGTGCGGCCTTGGCAATGTTGCGCAAGTCGGCTTCGGAGTCGGTGGAAAACAGACGCACGCCTTTCTCGTAGAAATAACGAATGTCTTTGGATTTCTTGATGGTGTTGCCGTAGCTGATGCGGTCCGGGCTGACGCCGCGGTCCATGACTTTATCCAGCTCATAGATCGACGCGATATCGAAGCTCGAACCTTTGTCGCGCAGCAGATCAATGATTTCGACGGCCGGGTTGGCCTTCACCGCGTAATACACCTTGGCGAATTCGAAGCCTGCGCGCAGGTCATCGTAAGCCTTGCTGATCATGGCGGTATCGATCACCACGAACGGTGTTTCCTGGGTGTCAGCGAACGCCTTCATTTTGTTGAAGGTGTCGCGCGCGTAATAGTCTTCGACCTGGATCGACATGCTGGGGAACTCCTGTGGCAAACGTCATCAATAAATGGGTGCAGCTGAACATCCTCCGTATCCCCACTTTGGTTCGCCTACTTCCCAAGGCATGTCCGCCGAAAGCAAATAAGGTAAATGGACCTTGCTGTCTCGTCGTCAGTACTTGAGCCGGATGGATCGTTTCCAGCATGGATGTTCGGCGCGAACTTTAGGGCGTGACTGCGCTTAGATCAACAAAAAATGTCGCAATTTTATAAGCCTTCGTCGTGGGGCCAAAGTGAGCCATTTAAGTAACCGACCTTGATGACGGTGTGATGTTCCCCCAGTGGCTTTTTTGGCCGTTGCCAAACAGACGAAGCCCGCCATTGGGCGGGCTTCGGTAGTTGCATGTTGAAGCAGGGCTTACCTTGGGGGAAGGAACAGGCCAGGTCTCAAAATGCAGTACTCAGGGTCAACGACAGGCTGCGCGGATCACCGTATATGGCGCCAGCGTAGAAGCCGTAGCGGGTGTAGTAGGTTTTGTCGAAGAGGTTGTTGGCGTTCAGGGTAACGGCCGTATCTTCGGTGAGGTCGTATTTGGCCATTGCGCTCCAGATGGCATAACCTGCCCAGGTCACATCGGTGGGGCCGCGGCTCACACCGTCTGTGGGAATGCCTGCCGGAGTAGAGGTGGCGCGAATGCTGGTTTGCGCGGTGACACCGGTACCCACGGTCAAGCGATCAAGAGCACCCGACAGGCGGTAGGTGGTTGAAGCCTTGAACAGGTGCGACGGGTCACTTTGGCCGTCGGCGTTAAGGCGACGAAAGTGCAGATAGGTGTAGCCACCGTAGACATTCCAGTTGGGCGTCAACGCGCCGGAGACTTCGAGGTCGATACCTTCTGTCTCTACGCCGGTGCCGGTCGTGTAGGCCTGGGCTCCGGTGGGCGTCAGGTTGGCGCCATCGGTCACTGCCTTGTTTTCCTGGCGGGTCAGGAAGTAGGCCGCTTGCGCATTGACCTGACCGTCAAACCATTCTCCTTTAATACCGGTTTCATAACTCTGGCCGCGAATCGGCTCGAGCTTGTTGCCGCTGGCGTTTTCTTCGCTTTGCGGGCTGAAGATATCGGTGTAGCTGGCGTACAGCGAGTAGGTGTCGTTGAGGTCATACACCGCCCCCAGGTAAGGCGTGACGATACCGTTTTGTTGCTGATTGCTGCGCACTCCGGCGGTCGACACCGTGGTGCTGCTGTAATCGCTGATGCGCGCGCCCAGGATCACCGACAACGGGTCGGTAATACTCAGGCGGGTGGCCGCATACATGCCTTGCAGGCGGGTGGTGGTTTTGCTGTGCAGGCCGGTTTTGTAAGCGTTGATCCGGTAGTCGCTATCGACCCCGTTGTGCCAGTCGGTAATCGGGAAACCGTTGTTTGCCCGGAACTGGCACCCCAGCGCGCTAGGGCTGGTGCGGTCATCGCTGACCATATTGCAACGATATTGAGGTGACCAGGCGACGGTGCGACTGTCGTTGTAGCCGAACATGGCCTGGTGGGTGCGTCCGAACAGGCTGAAAGGTCCGGTCACGTCGACTTGTGCCGATTGCTGGGTCGTGTCGGTGGAGCTGTGCAGGCCATTGAGAATGGCCCCGGTACCATCCTGGTTCCAGTAACCGCCGAATGCGCCGCCACCTATGGAGTTGACCTTGGCCAGCCCGCGGTGATTCAACGCATCGGTGGTGCTTTGCGCCGCTTTGACGTTGAGCGTCCAGTCATTATCAAAGCGATGCTCCAGCGAGCCGAACGCTGTACGCGTGGTGTACTCGCCAAAACTCCAGCTGGGCACCACGTTGGTGCTGCGCGGCAGGCTTGTTTTACTGCCATCGCCGTACCAGATAGGGATGTTCGCGCCCCAGCCGCCGCCCACGATCTTGTAGTACTCATATTGATAGCCGGCACCGAGGGTCGTGGCATCCGTCAGGTCAAACTCGACATTGGCCAGCGCGGCCCGTGAACGCTCGGACTGTTGATCGCGGAAAGAGTTGGCGTCCTCTTGCGTCATGACCAGGCGAGAGCGCAATCGGCCATCTTCAGACAAGGGCAGGTTCAGGTCAGCGCCCAGGCGTCGCTTGTCCCAACTGCCATAGGTGGCGTATGCACTGCCGCCGAACTCGTAGCCAGGGCGTTTGCGGATCAGGTTGACGGTGGCCGATGGGTCGCCGGTGCCGCCCAGCAGGCCATTGGCACCGCGTACGATGTCGATACGCTCGTACATATCCATGTTCAGCGAGCTGCCTGCGCCACTGAAGTCCGAGCCGCCCTGAAACTGCAGGCCGTCGGTTTTCCAGTTGGTAATCGGATAGCCGCGTGCGCGGTACTCGGTGCGTCCGCCCACTTCTGACTTGCTCATGGTGACGCCGGGTGCGCTGTCCAGCACTTGCTCGATATTGGTGATCTGGCGGTCTGCCATTTGTTCCTGGGTGATGGTGGTGACCGATTGTGGCGTTTGGCGCGGGGTGAGTTTCATGCCCGTGGAACTGGTGGTGCTCTTGACGGTGTAACCCAGTTGGCCGGTGTTTTCATCGGCTGATGGCTGGGTACCTTCGACATTCAGGGTGTCCAGTTCAATCGTCCCCGCTATTGCCGGTTGGCTGGCCAAGCCGACCATGGCGCTGAGGCTGATAGCGGCCATGAGCGCGGCCTGGTTGCGGGGTGCATTTCGGCGAGCCGGGGTGGTTAGCATCAAAGGTCGTGCTGAGAGATCCGTCATCATGCCCTGCGTTGTCATTGGTAATACTTCGTATTTGCAGATAATGTTTGGTAGCATTTTAGGTATCACGCCGCCAGGCACTATTACGGATATGTGTGGGTATGTAATGGAATGTAATGAGCGCCATGTTTTACCCACGTCAAAACCTCCCGTGGCCGCCAAAACGCTGTTGGTGGTGGATGACGATGATGAAATTCGCGAGTTGTTATGTGATTACCTGAGTGAGAACGGCGACCATGTGCTGGCAGCAGCCGATGGCCTTGAGATGTGGGCGCAGTTGGAGCGCCAGGCTGTCGATCTGGTCGTGCTGGACGTCATGCTGCCGGGAGAAGACGGCCTGAGTCTGTGTCGCCAGCTTCAATCGCGCCCCGGCCTTAGCGTGATCATGCTTTCCGCCAAGGGATCAGCGCTGGATCGCATCATTGGCCTGGAGGTAGGCGCCGATGATTATTTGACCAAGCCTTTCGAGCCCCGTGAGCTGGTGGCCAGAATCAAGGCGGTGCTGCGCCGGCAAGCACGGGCCGAGCCCATCGCGGATCGCCCGGTCACGACCCACCGCGACTTCGTCGGCTATCGCCTCGATTATGTAAAGCGCCTGTTACACACCCCGGGTGGCCAGACCCTGACCTTGCCGCGCTCCGACTTCAGGGTGTTGCGTGATTTGCTCCAGGCCCGTGAACAAGTGTTGTCGCGTGATCAATTGACACTCAGTGCGATGGGACGAGAATACTCGCCCGACGACCGCTCGATCGACATGTGCATCAGCCGTCTGCGCCAGCATTTCAAGGAGGGGCACGTCCAGATACTGACCGTGCGTAATGAAGGTTACCTGCTAAGTGTCTACAGCCCTGAAGCGGCGGTTTAACCAGGTGCGCGATGCTCTGGTGCGGGGGGTGATGCGCCTGTGGCCCAAAACCCTGTTCGGCCAACTGACGCTGATTCTGGTCAGCGGCACGCTGGCTATTCAATTGTTGTCGAGCAGCATCTGGTTCGACGTGCGCTATGCGCAAGTCCTCGAAGCGCCTGTCCGGTTGATGGCCAGCCGAACGGCACAATTGATTAACCAAGACAGTTGCATTGCGGGGCAACCCCAGACAGCACCGGCCAATTACACGGCCAGGTGCCTGGCCACGAAACCCGATACTCAACCCGGCAATGATCGCGCGGCCCGACGCACGGCTTTGCTGTTGAAACAGGCACTGGCGTATGAGTTGGGATACGCGCCAGCGATTGAGATGATAGAGGTCGACCTGACCGATGCATCCGGTCAGCCGCTGGTCTGGCGCAGCCTTTTTGGCCTGCAAACGGCCACCGCCCATGTGGATTTCGCCGTGCCCCTGGCCGATGGTCATTGGTTGAGCATCGAGGGGCACGAGTTGCAGGGCTGGAGCGGCGAGTCAGCATGGGCGTTAATTGCCGACTACATTCTGCGGGTCTATGTGGTGCGCATTATCGGCGTCATCGGGATGTGCTGGTTGGCTGTGCGACTGTGCCTGCGCCCTCTAAAACGGCTCAGTGACGCCGCCAATGCGTTGGGCGATAACCTTGATCAGACGCCGTTGGCGATTGAAGGGCCTCTGGAAGTCCGCCAGGCCGCCCAGATGTTTAACACCATGCAGAAACAGATTGTCGCGATGGTCAATGACCAGAGTTTTTTTCTGGCGGCAGTGTCCCACGATCTGCGAACGCCCTTGACCCGCATGCGTTTACGCATTGAGCGGTTGAACGATCTCGATCAGCGTGAGCGCTTGAAGCAAAACATTTATCAAATGGACAAGATGATTACTCAGGTACTCGTCTATCTGCAGAGTGCCAACCAACACACATGCCAGTTTATTGATCTCGACAGCGTATTGCGCAACCTGTGTACCGAGTTGTCGACACCCGCCGAGCCATTGCCTGTCAGTGGCCGGGGCGGGATGATCTACGCAAACGGCGTGTTGCTGCACCGTTGCTTGCAGAATTTGCTGGTGAACGCGCAAGCCTATGCCCGGGAAATAACGATTGAGGTCGAGCGCTCGTCAAGCGGTGTGACATTGCGAGTCAATGATCGCGGGCCTGGTATAGCGCAATCTGTTCTGCATTCAGTCACCGATCCGTTCGTACGTGCGGATACCTCACGCAATGATCAATCTGGCGGTTTTGGACTGGGGCTTAGTATCGCCAGGCGTATTGCCGTCAGCCATAAGGGCAGCCTGGTGCTTGGCAATCGTGAAGGAGGAGGTTTGACCGCCTGTATTTTCTTGCCGCTCAGGGAGGGTGAGGGCGCAAGCGCTCAGGCAAAGGCTTGAGATCAACTCAACAAGTCGGAACTTCAAAAGCCTTGATCCGGGGGTAGAGAGATCTATTTAAGTCACCGACCTTGATGCCGAGCTGGTGTACCACACTTCATGAATCAAGCCGCCACGGTTTGGCCCTTGTCGCCGAATCTGGGAGCTCTAGCATGGGCTGACCATTAGAAGGAGCAGCCTCATGTTCGCCGGTTTTAACACAGTACAGCGCCAGGTCAATGGCGTGCAGATTGCCTTCCGGGTCGGCGGTCACGGGCCGGGGTTGCTGTTGATTCACGGGCACCCGCAGACGCACGTGATCTGGCACAAGGTTGCCGGGCAATTGGCCGAGCACTTCACAGTGGTCGTGGCCGATTTGCGTGGCTACGGTGACAGTGAAAAGCCCGAAGCGGTAGCCGACCATAGCAACTACAGCAAGCGTGAAATGGCCCGTGACTCGCTGAGGCTGATGAGCAGCCTGGGTTTCGAGCAGTTTTCGGTACTGGCCCATGACCGTGGCGCGCGAGTTGCCCATCGTCTGGCGCTGGACCATCCGCAGGCGATTAACCGCCTGGTCATGCTCGACATTGCGCCGACGCTGGCCATGTACGCGCAAACCAATGAGGCCTTTGCCCGTGCTTACTGGCACTGGTTCTTCTTGATTCGCCCGGCGCCGTTGCCTGAACGCCTTATCGAGGCCGATCCTGAACAGTACCTGCTCAGCGTGATGGGCAGCCGCAGTGCGGGCTTGCAACCGTTTACGGCCCAAGCGCTGGCTGAATACGTGCGCTGCATCAAACTGCCGGGCGCGGCGCGGGGGATCTGCGAAGACTATCGTGCCAGCGCCGGGATTGACCTTGAGCATGACCGCGAGGACATTGCCGCAGGTCGGTATTTGAATATGCCCGTGTTGCTGTTGTGGGGCGCGGAGGGCACGGTGGGGCGTTGTTTCGACCCGCTTGGCGAATGGCAGAAAGTCGCGACCGATGTGCGTGGCCAGGCGTTGCCGTCCGGGCACTACATTGCCGAAGAAGTCCCTGAACTGCTGCTTGAACATGTGCTGCCTTTTCTGCGCTGAGCTATTCTGTACGCTCTTGCCGCCAAGCCGCTCATGACCATGCCGCCAATAAAATACAGTGCGCCGTTGCCTGAAGACCTGCGGGTCTTCCTCACGGTGGTGCGCAAAGGTGGCTTTGCCGCAGCGGCAGAAGAGCTGGGGTTGTCTCCAGCCTATGTCAGCAAACGTATTCAAATTCTCGAAACTACCCTGGGCAGTCGCTTGCTGCATCGCACCAGCCGCCGTATCGCGCTGACCGATGACGGCGAGCGGGTGCAGCGCTGGGCGGTACGGATTCTGGATGATGTTCAGCAGCTACAGGATGAGCTGTCCGAAGCGCATTCGGCCCCGCGTGGACGCTTGCACGTATGCAGTACTTTCGGTTTTGGCCGCAACCATGTGGCGCCTGCCATTTCCTTGCTGGCCGAGCAGTACCCCGAGCTGGAGATTCGCCTCGACGTGTTTGATCGAGTGGTGAATATCGTCCATGAAGGCTTCGATCTGGAGATTCATGTGGGCGATGACATTCCGGGCCAGCATATCGGGCGCCGGCTGGTGACCAACAATCGCGTGTTGTGCGCTTCCCCTGACTACCTCAAGCGCCGGGGTGTACCTCAACATCTGGAAGACCTGGGGCAGCACGATTGCCTGGTGCTTAAAGAGCGCGACAACGCGTTTGGTATCTGGCAACTGCAAGGCCCGGAAGGCGAAGCCAGCGTGCGCGTCAGCGGGCCGTTGTCGTCTAACAGTGGCGAGATAGTGTTGCAGTGGGCACTGGACGGGCGTGGCGTGTTGCTGCGCTCGATGTGGGATGTCAGGCCACTGCTGGAACAGGGCAGGTTGGTGCAGGTACTGCCTGAATACTGGCAAAGCGCTGACGTGTGGGCGGTGTACCCGACACGGCTGGCTAACTCGGGCAAGCTGCGGGTGTGTGTGGAGTTTTTGCAGACGCAATTGGGGCGCTTGTGACCTCTGCCGTGAGGGCGCTTTTCAGCTCAACCAAGGGTTGGCCTGCAAGTGCCGCTCTTGGAACTCGCGAATCTGCCGACTGCGTTGCAAGGTGCTGCCAATGGCATCCAGCCCCTGCAACAGCGCGGTTTTACGCAGGCCGTCGATCTGGAACTCAACCGTTGAACCATCGGCCAGACAAATGCTTTGGCTCGGCAGGTCAACGGCAATTTCAGCCATATCTGCGTGGCTGACAGTGTGCCCTAGCGCCTGCACCTGCGCCTCTTCCAGGGTAATCACCAACACCCCGTTACGCTGGCAGTTGTCATAAAAGATCCCGGCAAAGCTGCTGCCAATCAAGGCCCGGATACCGAGTTGCTTCAATCCCCAGACCGCATGTTCACGGCTGGAGCCACAGCCAAAATTCGGCCCGGTGACTAAAAAGCGTGCCTCTTGCCAGCCCGGCTGATTAAGGACGAACGCCGGGTTCGGCTCGCCCGAAGGCAGGAAACGCAGGTCAAAAAACAGACCGCGATCCAGTCCGTTGCGATCAATGCCTTTAAGAAACTGCTTGGGCATGATCACATCGGTATCGATGTTGGCCGCGAGCATCGGTGCTGCCTTGCCGCTGACGGTGGTGAAAGGTTGCATGCTCAGACTCTCCCTGACAGTTGGCGAACGTCGACCAGATGGCCGGTAATGGCGGCGGCCGCGACCATCGCCGGGCTCATCAAATGGGTGCGTGCCCCGGCGCCCTGGCGGCCTTCGAAGTTGCGATTGGTACTGGAGGCGCAGCGGTCGCCGGGGGCGAGTACGTCATCATTCATGGCCAGGCACATGGAGCACCCGGACTGGCGCCACTCAAAACCGGCGTCGATAAAGATCGCGGCCAACCCTTCGGCCTCGGCCTGATCACGCACCTGAGTCGACCCCGGCACGATCATCGCCCGCACATGCGTGGCCACTTTCTGGCCGCGCACCACCTGTGCGGCGTCACGTAAATCTTCAATGCGGGCGTTGGTGCACGAACCGATAAAGGCATGGCTGATCACCACTTCATTGAGCGGCGCGCCAGCCTCCAGGCCCATGTAGTTCAAGGCCCGGCGCATGTCCTGACGCAAGATCAAGTCGCTGATCGCCTGCGGGTCCGGTACGCGGCTGCCAATGGCGGCGGCCTGATCGGGGCTGGTGCCCCACGTGACCATCGGTTGCAGGTCAGTGGCGTCCACTTGCACCTCTTGATCGAACTGCGCGTCGGGGTCGCTATAAAGCAGGCACCAATGCTCAACCGCTTGTTCCCACAACTCGCCTTGTGGGGCACGGGGTTTGTCTTTGAGGTAGGCGTACACCTTGTCATCGGGCGCCATAAAAGCACCGCGGGCACCGGCTTCCACGGCCATGTTGCAGATGGTCATGCGCGCTTCGACGCTCAATGCATCGATGGTCGAGCCGGTAAATTCAATGGCATAGCCGGTGGCGCCTGAAGCGCCGATTTTGGCGATCAGGGCCATGATCAGGTCTTTTGACGTCAGCCCCAGGCCCAGCGCGCCCTGGACGGTCACTCGCATGCTTTTCAGACGTTTGTAGACCAGTGTCTGAGTGGCCAGCAGGTGCTCGATTTCAGAGGTGCCGATACCAAAGCCGAAGGCACCCAGCGCGCCATAAGTCGTGGTGTGACTGTCGCCTGCGGCGATCATCATGCCGGGCAGGATGAAGCCTTGCTCGGGGGCGATAACGTGTTCGATCCCCTGGCGCTGGTCGAGCACATCGAACAGCTCGATGCCAAACTTTTCGCAGTTCTGTTGCAGATACGACACCTGCAAAGCGCCGCCTGCATCGGCCATGGCGGCCACGCGCACGGGGGCGGTCGGGTTCACATGGTCAACCACCGCCAGGGCGGTTTCCGGGCGCCACACTTCGCGCCCGGCTTCACGCAAACCACTGAAGGCTTGCGGGCTGGTGTATTCGTTAATGACCTGACGGTCTATGTATAGCAAGACGTGACCTTGATCATCGAGCGCGCACACGGTGTGCGCATCAATGTGCTTGTCGTAGAGGGTTTTGGCATGGGGCATGGTGATGGCTCGCAGCGGGAGGCGTGCGAACCATCATAAGGACGCGGGGAGCACCATCAATGGCGATGCAGTGATGGCTCAGAACATGATTCGTGTTGGATACAACAGGTTGTAGCCGCTGCCGCAGGCTGCGCAACCCGGCGCAGTCTGCGGCAGCGGCTACAGGGCTCAAGCGGAAGCTATTTCAGCCGGTGAAACAATGCTGGTCTTGGCGCCACGCGAACGACCCGAACTCAGGTACGCCGCAATCGATTCTTGCGTCACTTCGCCCTGGAATACGCGTTCGGCGTCCATCACCGGCAACCACGAGCGGTTGAACTCGTACATGCGCGACAGCAGGATGCGCAAATGTTCTTCCGACGCAGCGGTCGCGGTGAACTCCCGCAGGAACTGGCCACAGGTGCCTGTCTGGCGATGCAGGTCACGACGACGTACATACCCCAGTGCCTTGTTGTCGGCACAGGTGACCACCACATAGCGACGGTCCAGTTCGTCCATCAGCTCCAGGGCTTCGGCCACCGGGGTTTCCGGGCTCACCGATGGCGCGTTGTCCGCGGCATCTTCGGCCTTGACCAGCAGCAGGCGCTTGAGGGTGCTGTCCTGGCCGACAAAGTTGCTCACGAAGTCGTCCGCCGGGTGAGCGAGCAGGGTATCCGGGTGGTCCATTTGCAACAGTTTGCCGCCACGGAAGATGGCGATCTTGTCGCCCAGTTTGATCGCTTCGTCGATGTCGTGGCTGACCATGATTACGGTCTTGTTCAGCGCGCGCTGCATCTCGAAGAATTCGTTCTGGATCATCTCGCGGTTGATCGGGTCCACCGCACCAAACGGTTCATCCATCAGCAGCAGCGGCGCATCGGCCGCCAGGGCGCGAATCACGCCGATTCGTTGCTGCTGACCACCAGACAGTTCGCGCGGATAACGGTTGAGGTATTGCTTGGGCTCCAGCTTGATCATGCTCATCAGTTCGCGGGCACGGTCATGGCACTTTTGCTTGTCCCACCCCAGCAGGCGCGGAACGATGGTGATGTTCTCCTCGATGGTCATGTTGGGGAACAGGCCGATCTGCTGGATCACATAACCAATATTGCGACGCAGGGTTACCGGGTCGAGGTCAGTGGTGTCTTCGCCATTGATAAGGATCTTGCCCGACGTGGGCTTGATCAGACGGTTGATCATTTTCAGCGTGGTGCTTTTGCCGCAGCCCGAAGGCCCGAGGAATACGCAGATTTCGCCTTCATTGACGGTCAGGTTTACCGAGTCCACGGCCTTTACATCTTTGCCGTTGCTTTGGAATGTTTTGCTGAGGTTTTGAAGTTCGATCATTTGAGCAGTCCTTTTGGAGTCAGCGAGCGTTGCAGCCATTGCAGAAGCAGGTCGGCGATGATGGCCAGAACACTGACCAACACGGCGCCTACGATCAGCATCGACATGTCGCTACGGCTGATTGCAGCAAGAATAAGTACACCCAGACCACCGGCACCGATGGTGGCGGCAATGGTCATGACGCCGATGTTCATGACCACGGCGGTACGCACACCGGCCAGAATCACCGGCACGGCGATGGGCAGTTCAACCATGCGCAGGCGCTGGCTGAAGGTCATGCCGATACCGCGAGCGGCTTCGCGAATACCCGGTTCCACGCCGGTGAGGGCCAGGAAGGTGTTACGCATGATCGGCAGCAGTGAGTACAAAAACACGGCGGTAATGGCCGGCATAGGGCCAAGGCCCTGGCCGAACTTCGAGTAGAACGGCAGCAGCAGGCCGAACAGGGCAATTGACGGAATGGTCAGCAGCACCGTGGCGCTGGCTTGCAGCGGGCCGGCCAGTGACGGAAAGCGTGTCATCAGCACGCCCAGCGGCACGCCGATCAGGATTGCCAGAATCACGGCAATGCCGACCAGGGTGATGTGCTGCAAGGTCAGATGCAGAACAAGCGACCAGTCCATGTGGGAAAAGGCGTTTAAAAATTCCATGTCTTCTCCTCTTTTCAGTTCAGTGGATGCTGGCGCAGAAAGTCTGCGGCGACTTTGGACGGGCTTTCGTGGTTTACATCGACCCGGGCGTTGAGTTGACGCATGGTTTCATCGTCAAACAGATCGGCCAGTGGCTTAAGCAGCCCCGCAAGGTCGGGGTGCTGATCCAGATAGGCCTGACGCACTACCGGCGCGGCGGTGTAGTCCGGGAAGTAGTGCTTGTCGTCTTCAAGCAATTTGAGATTGAAGGCGCTCAAGCGACCGTCCGTGGTGTAGACCAGTCCGGCAAACACCTGGCCGTTTTTCAGCGCGGTGTAGACCAGCCCGGCGTCCATCTGGCGGATATTGCGACGGGTCAGGTCCATGTCGTAGAGCTTGACCATACCCAGCAAGCCGTCGGAGCGGTTGGCGAACTCGGTGTCCAGGGCCACCAGCGCATTTTTGTTGTCCGGTTCGCGCATTGCCTTGTTCAGGTCGCTGATGCTGTTGATGCCCGGAAACGCTTCGGCCACCTTTTGTGGCAGTGCCAGCGCATAGGTGTTGCTGAACTTGGACGGATGCAGCCAGACCAGTCCTTTTTTAGCATCGACCTCTTTTACCCGGTCGTAGGATTGCTGGCTGTCGAGTTTGTCGGTGATGTGGTTGTAGGCCACCAGCGAAACGCCGGTGTATTCCCACACCATGTCCAGTTGCCCCGACTCCTGGGCCGAACGCGCCAGGCTGCTGCCCAGCCCGCCGGTGACCTGAGCGTTATAGCCCTTGCTGTTGAGGTATTGCGAAGTGATTTCCGCGAGCAGGGTTTGCTCGGTAAACACCCGCGCCCCAATGCGAATCAAGGGTTTTTCCGCAGCCTGGGCAATTCCTGCACACAGCAGGATGCAGCCTAGTAAAAAGCTAATTTTTTTCATGGTTATTCCTTTGCTCAGCCAGACCTTAAGCAGGTCGCAGACCGCGTTCCAACCACTGGCGGCTGATGAGTATCACCAGGCCGTCGAGCAGCAGTGCCAGCAGCGCAGTACAGGCGGCGCCGAGAATCAGTTGCGGCTGATTGTTGAGGGCAATGCCTGGAAAAATCAGGCTGCCCAGGCTGTTGGCGCCGATCAGGAACGCCAGCGGGGCGGTACCGACGTTGATCGCCAGTGCCACGCGCACACCGCCCATGATGATGGGCACGGCGTTGGGCAACTCGACCCGCCACAGCACCTGGCGCGGGGTCATGCCGATACCGACGGCGGCTTCCTTGAGCGAACCCTGGACGTTTTTCAAGCCTTCGTAGGTATTGCGCACAATGGGCAGCAACGAGGCGAGAAACAGGGCGAAGATGGCAGGGCCGCTACCGATGCCCAGGAAACCCAGGGCAATGGCCAGTACCGCCAGAGGAGGCACGGTGTTGCCGATGTTGAAGACTTGCATGAAGCGTTCCGCACGTCCGGCCATTGAAGGTCGGCTGAGGAAAATGCCGGCAGGTATCCCTACAAGGAGGGCGGCGAGCATTGAAGCGAGTACCAGGTACAGGTGGGCTTGCAGGTAGAACAACAAATCATCTTGATAGTGTTCGATAGTGCTGATGCCGATCCAGTGGACCAACAGGGCCAGAAGCGCGATAACGACCGCGCATCCTATAAGCCCTTTTCCATAGCGATTCGCCATAGACGGACTCCTTTTTTTTCAGTCGGCGAACACATCGTCGTGTGGCAAGGCCATTCCTGGCTGCCGGCAATATGTTCGCGAAGAGCAACAGGTGGTGGCGAAAATGCGCCCTCAACACCTGTCATTAGCGCAGCCTCGTCAGGCTAACTTGCTGATATTTCAGCCCCTGACGCTTTGTCGTATCAGGAGAGTGGACGCCTCCACTGTTTAAAAGGTTCACATTTTTTACGGCACATTGCCACCCTTGTCCGACGAGCCACGGTTCCAACGGTGGCTGTAGGCGCCTGATTTGAGCTATAATCCGCGCCCTTTTTTGAATCAATCGTCAGGCGATTTCCCATGACCAACCAGGCCGCCGAAGTCGCGAAACGCCGCACTTTCGCCATTATTTCCCACCCCGATGCGGGTAAGACCACCATCACCGAAAAGCTCTTGCTGATGGGTAAGGCGATTGCTGTCGCCGGTACGGTGAAATCGCGAAAGTCCGACCGCCATGCCACCTCCGACTGGATGGAAATGGAGAAACAACGGGGTATTTCGATTACCACGTCGGTCATGCAGTTCCCGTATCGCGACAACATGATCAACCTGCTCGACACCCCGGGCCACGAAGACTTCTCCGAAGACACCTACCGCACGCTGACCGCGGTCGACTCGGCGCTGATGGTCCTCGACGGCGGTAAGGGCGTTGAGCCACGTACCATCGCCCTGATGGACGTGTGTCGTCTGCGTGACACGCCAATCGTCAGCTTTATCAACAAACTCGACCGCGATATTCGCGACCCGATCGAGTTGCTGGACGAGATCGAAGCGGTCCTGAAAATCAAGGCGGCGCCGATCACCTGGCCGATCGGCTGCTACCGCGATTTCAAGGGTGTCTACCACCTGGCAGACGACTACATCATCGTCTACACCGCCGGTCATGGGCATGAGCGCACCGAAACCAAAATCATCGAAAAGCTCGATTCCGATGAAGCCCGTGCCCACTTGGGTGACGAGTACGATCGTTTTGTTGATCAACTGGAACTGGTTCAGGGCGCTTGCCATGAATTCAACCAGCAGGAATTTCTCGACGGCCAGTTGACCCCGGTGTTCTTCGGTACCGCACTGGGCAACTTTGGTGTCGACCATGTGCTCGACGCGGTAGTTGACTGGGCCCCGAAGCCGCTGGCCCGTGTTGCCAACGAGCGTACCGTCGAGCCGGTTGAAGAGAAATTCACCGGTTTCGTGTTCAAGATCCAGGCGAACATGGACCCGAAACACCGCGACCGTATCGCCTTTATGCGCATTTGCTCGGGCAAATACGAAAAGGGCATGAAAATGCGCCATGTGCGCACCGGCAAAGATGTTCGTATCGGCGATGCGCTGACGTTCTTCTCCTCCGAGCGTGAACAGCTCGAAGAGGCTTTTGCGGGTGATATCATCGGTTTGCACAACCACGGCACCATCCAGATCGGTGACACCTTCACCGAAGGTGAGAGCCTGAGCTTCACCGGTATTCCGCACTTTGCCCCGGAACTGTTCCGTCGCGTACGTCTGCGCGATCCACTCAAGTCCAAGCAATTGCGCCAGGGCTTGCAGCAACTGGCCGAAGAGGGCGCCACCCAGGTGTTCTTCCCGGAGCGCAGCAACGACATCATCCTGGGCGCCGTGGGTGTGCTGCAGTTCGACGTGGTCGCCAGCCGCTTGAAAGAAGAATACAAAGTGGAATGCTCCTACGAGCCGATCACTGTGTACTCGGCTCGCTGGATTGATTGCGACGATAAGAAGAAGCTCGAAGAGTTCAGCGTCAAAGCTGTGGAAAACCTGGCCGTGGACGGTGGCGGTCACCTGACCTATCTGGCTCCGACCCGCGTCAACCTGGCGTTGATGGAAGAGCGCTGGCCGGATGTGAAGTTCCGCGCAACCCGCGAGCATCACTAAGCACTCAGGTGTCTGGTTGATAAAAAAGCGAAGCCCTTGGGCTTCGCTTTTTTTTGCGCAAATTTTGTAACCGCTGCCGCAGACTGCGATCGAGCCCTTAGGAGCGCAAAGGCCTGCGGACCTATTCGCGCCTTGTCCGGTTTATTCGCAGGCACAGCTTCGGGGTTTTTGGTGGGGGTGTCTGCCTTGGTGTATTCGCCCAAACTGGCAAATGGCGAATTGCCTGAGCGCTATGCATTTAGTAGGCCGCTCTCGGATCTGGCACCTGGGCTCAACGACGATCTATCAGCAATTGCTGCCGCCAATGGCAATGTTGATCTGCCAGTGCGTATCAGTTCAAAAACAGCCGCAGATGGGCAGTCTGAAGTTTTTGTCGCTTTGGCGGATGGCATAACTGTGCCGTCGAATGTCAGGGTTGTAGCTGCAACGTTTAACGCACAGCTGAATGTTTACAGCGTAACCACTGAAGATGTACCGCCAAGGACGTTGACCTGGACACCCATCGTCGATCCGGGGAATAGCTCGACTACTTCCCCTGCCGAGCAACCAGTGCCAACGGTTTACACTGGCGCCACTGTCACGCCAGTACGGGTATCTGGCTGGGGGCTGCGGCGCAGGGTGAGGGTGCTGCGGTGCCGTCACAGATTGCTGATCGGCTTCGGGGAAGGGAGTTCAAGAATTTCAAGGCGTTTCGAGAGGCGTTTTGGGTAGAAATAACGAAAGATCCGGTGCTGTCACAGCAGTTTATAGCTCCAAATAGAGCCCGAATGAGCATCGGTAATGCAGCTAAGACCAGGAAAAGTGATGCAGTGGGCAAGCGGTCCTCATTTGAAATACATCATGTCCATGAAGTCGCTAAGGGGGGAGATATTTACAATGTTGAAAATATGTTGATTTTGACCCCTAAGCGTCACCTGGATATTCATAAAGGAGCGAAATGATGGAGCTGAAAAGTAGTTTCTCTGAGTATACGGAAGCCGAGTTCTTGGTGTTTATGAAAGAAATATTCCAGGAGAACATTGCTGAAACTGATGAACGCCTTGACAAGCTTCTGGCGCATTTTGAAAAAGTCACTGAGCATCCTGAAGGTACAGACCTTATCTACTATGCCGCATCTGATTTGGACAGCACTCCAGAAGCTATAACCAAGAAAGTCAGTGAATGGCGAGCCGCCAACGGTAAGCCTGGCTTCAAATCTGCTTGATTTTTGCTTGTTCAGCCCAGCCATCCAGTGATCATGGGTGGCTGGGCTTTTTATTGGCTAAATGTCTACGGCTATCAATTCAACTATCTAACGCACGTGTCTTCAGTAGTCGCTGCCGAAGGCTGTGATCGCGTCCGAAGCAGTTTACGACTGCTACGCAGTCGGACGTAGCCTCGCGCTGCTCGTCAACGGCTACAAGTGAGCGTATGGCCCACCACATAGTATCGACAAACGCGGCTGCGTTACTCCGAATGGGTATATCCCAGCCTGTGAGTTTCTGGAAAAGCTGAAAGGGGCGAACTAGGTTTAAAGGGTGCTTTTCTCATAACAGGATGGAAATCGCGATGAAGCTTTTTCAACGCATTGTGCTGTTGCTCAAGGTGCTGGTGCTGCTGACGGTGAGTGCCTCGGCGGCTTGGGCGAGCAACCCGCTGAGCAGCACGGGGGCCGGGTTTTCAGTAACAGGCGTGCCGGGGCCGACACTTCATGCCATCTACAAGTCGGATTCCGAACCTGGGGACCAGGGGCAGGGCGGCAGTTCGGGGGATGATGACCAGACCGATGGTGATGGCGGCGGTGACGGTGGGGATAACGGCGATGAGGGCGATGAAGGCGATAGCCAGACGTAATGCATTACCTCTATGTGTAGCCGCTGCCGAAGGCTGCGTTCGATTGCGAAGCAATCGTAAAACCTGAGCTTGCGGTATGTCTGTTACTCCGCGGGCCTCGATTTTACGACGGCTGTGCCGCCGAACGCAGCCTTCGTTCCTCGGCAGCTGCTACGGGTCGTGTTTAGCTCTGCAAAAACTGCTCCGCGTGATGGCAGGCAACCTGGCGGTTGTCGAGCAGGCGCAGTACAGGTTCGTCTGTGCTGCACAACTCGGTCGCATACGGGCAGCGCTTGTGAAAGGCGCAACCTGATGGCGGGTTCAGCGGGTTGGGCAGCTCGCCGACGATCTTGATTTTTGGCTTGAGCGGATCGGGGTGGATCGTCGGCGTGGCCGACAGCAGCGCCTGGGTGTAGGGGTGCAACGGCCGGGTGTAGATCTCCTCCTTGGGGCCCATCTCTACCGGGCGACCGAGGTACATCACCAGTACCGTGTCGGCCACATGTCGCACCACCGCCAGGTTATGGGAAATGAACACGTAGGCAGTGTTGAACTCCTGCTGCAAATCCATAAACAGGTTAAGCACCTGCGCCTGGATCGACACGTCCAGCGCCGAGGTTGGTTCGTCCGCCACCAGCACCTTGGGTTGCAACATCATGGCCCGGGCCAGGGCGATACGCTGGCGCTGGCCCCCCGAGAACATATGCGGGTAGCGCTGGTAATGCTCGGGGCGCAAGCCGACCTGTTTCATCATGGCCTGGACTTTTTCGCGGCGCTCGCTGGCGCTCAGGCTGGTGTTGATGAGCAGCGGCTCGGCCAGTTGATCGCCGATTTTCTGCCGCGGGTTGAGCGAGGCGTAGGGGCTCTGGAACACCATCTGCACGTCTTTGCGCAGTTGTTTGCGCTCGGCCTTGTTGGCCCCTGCAACTTCTTGCCCGGCAATTTTCAGCGAGCCCGAGGAGGGCTCTTCAATCAAGGTCAACGCGCGGGCCAGGGTGGATTTTCCGCAACCGGACTCTCCCACCACGGCAAGAGTTTTACCGGCTTCCAGTTCAAATGACACGCCGTTGAGTGCGCGCACCAGCGCATGGCCTTTGAACATGCCACGGGATACTTCGTAGTGACGGGTTAGGTCGCGGGCGGTAAGAACAACAGTCATTACGCCACCTCCTGATTCAAGGGGAAGAAGCAGCGCACCTGGCTGTGAGCCTGTTGCTCCAGCGCAGGACGTTGTTGACGACATTGCTCTTGTACATACGGGCAGCGCGGTGACAGCAGGCAGCCTTTGGGCCGGTCATAGCGACCGGGCACGATGCCGGGCAAGGTCGACAGACGGGCAGCGCCCATGCTGTGTTCCGGGATCGCAGCCAGCAGTGCCTCGCTGTACGGGTGCGCGGGCACATCAAACAGCCCCGGCACGTTGCCGACTTCCACGGCCTGGCCGGCGTACATCACGCATACCCGCTGGGCGGTTTCGGCGACTACGGCGAGGTCGTGGGTAATCAGCACCAGGCCCATGTTCTGTTCGCGTTGCAGGCTCAGCAGCAGGTCCATGATCTGCGCCTGGATGGTTACGTCCAGGGCCGTGGTAGGTTCGTCGGCGATCAGCAGTTTGGGTTCACCGGCAATCGCCATGGCAATCGCCACGCGCTGGCTCATGCCGCCTGACAGTTGGTGCGGGTAGGCGTCCATGCGGCTGGCAGCCCCCGGGATTTCAACTTTTTCCAGCAGCTCGATGGCCCGTTTGCGCGCTGCCTTGGCGGACATTTTCAGGTGCAGGCGCAGCACTTCCTCGATCTGGAAACCCACGGTGTAGCTGGGGTTCAGTGCGGTCATGGGGTCCTGGAAGACCATCGCCATGTCCTTGCCGACGATCTGGCGGCGCTGACGCGCGCTGAGGGTCAGCATGTTCTTGCCGTCGAAGGTCAGCGCGTCGGCGCTGACGATACCAGGGTGCTCGATCAGGCCCATCAGCGCCATCATGGTCACGGACTTGCCCGACCCCGACTCACCGACAATTGCCAGTACTTCGCCTTTATCCACAGACAGGCTCAGGCCGTCTACCACCGGCACGGCCGTAGCGTCGCCAAAACGGACATTGAGATTCTTGATTTCTAACAGTGACATGGGAATCTCCTCAGGCGGCGTTCTTGAGTTTCGGGTCCAGCGCATCGCGCAGGCCGTCGCCCATCAGGTTGATTGCCAGCACGCTGAGCAAAATGGTCAAGCCAGGCAGGCTGACGACCCACCACGCGCGTTCGATATAGTCGCGGGTCGAAGCCAGCATGGTGCCCCACTCAGGGGTTGGCGGTTGTACGCCGAGGCCAAGAAAGCCCAGTGCTGCGGCGTCGAGGATCGCCGAGGAGAAACTCAGGGTGGCCTGCACGATCAGCGGCGCCATGCAGTTGGGCAGCACAGTGATAAACATCAGGCGCGGCAGACTGGCACCGGCCAGGCGGGCAGCGGTCACATAGTCGCGGTTCAGCTCGCCCATCACGGCGGCACGGGTCAGACGCACGTACGATGGCAACGACACCACGGCAATGGCGATCACGGTGTTGATCAGGCCAGGGCCGAGGATGGCGACAATCGCCACGGCCAGCAGCAAGGAAGGCAGGGCCAGCATGATGTCCATCAACCGCATGATGCCCGGGCCGAGAAGGCGCGGAAAAAAGCCGGCAAACAGGCCCAGGATCACGCCCGGAATCAGCGAGATGACCACAGACGACAAACCGATCAACAGCGACAGCCGTGAACCTTCGACCAGGCGTGACAGCAGGTCGCGACCCAGTTCATCGGTGCCCAGCAGAAATTGCCAGTTGCCGCCTTCCAGCCAGACCGGCGGGGTCAGCAGAAAGTCGCGGTATTGCTCACTCGGGCTATGGGGGGCGACCCACGGGGCGAAGATCGCGCAGAACACGATGATGGTCATGAAAATCAGACCCGCCACAGCGCCCTTGTTCCGGGAGAAGGCATGCCAGAATTCTTTGTACGGTGATGGATAAAGCAGGCTTTGATCCACTTCGGTCGTGCTTGGGGAGGTGCTCATGGTCAGGATCTCAGCGCTGGTGACGGATGCGTGGGTTGGCAAAGCCGTAGAGGATGTCGACTACGAAGTTGACCAGAATCACCAGGCAGGCGATTAGCAGGATGCCGTTTTGCACCACGGGATAGTCCCGGGCGCCAATGGCTTCGATCAGCCATTTACCGATACCAGGCCACGAAAAAATGGTTTCGGTCAGGACTGCACCGGCCAGCAGGGTGCCCACTTGCAGGCCGACCACGGTCAGTACCGGGATCAGGGCGTTGCGCAGGCCGTGCACGAACACCACGCGGGCGGGTGACAGGCCTTTGGCGCGGGCGGTACGGATGTAGTCTTCGCGCAGCACTTCAAGCATGGATGAGCGGGTCATCCGCGCGATCACGGCCAGCGGAATGGTACCCAGCACAATGGCCGGCAGAATCAGGTGGTGCAACGCGTCCCAGAAGGCTTCGGGCTCGTCGCTGAGCAGGGTGTCGATAAGCATGAAGCCGGTTTTGGGCTCTATGTCGTAGAGCAGGTCGATACGCCCGGACACCGGGGTCCAGCCCAGGCCCACGGAGAAGAACATGATCAGGATCAGGCCCCACCAGAAGATCGGCATCGAATACCCCGCCAGGGAGATACCCATCACGCCGTGGTCAAACAATGAGCCGCGTTTGAGTGCCGCGATCACTCCCGCCAGTAGCCCGAGGATGCCGGCGAACAACAGGGCGGCGCTGGCCAGTTCCAGCGTGGCGGGGAAAAGTGCGGAAAATTCGCTCCACACGCTTTCACGGGTGCGCAATGACTCGCCCAGATCGCCATGTGCCAGTTTGCTGACGTAGTCGATGTACTGCTCGTGCAGCGGCTTGTTCAGACCCAGGCGCTCCATGGCCTGGGCGTGCATTTCAGGGTCTACCCGGCGCTCACCCATCATGACTTCGACCGGGTCACCCGGGATCATGCGAATCAGGGCAAAGGTGAGCAAGGTGATGCCGAAGAACGTGGGGATCAACAACCCCACTCGGCGGGCAATAAAACTAAACATCGTGTGGTGTTCCTTATCAGCCGGTCAGGCAGGTCCGCCGGGGTTGAGGTAAACCCTGGCGGGTTTTTATTGTTCTACTTCACCTGGGTTGTGGCGAAGTTGTTGTTGGTCAGGGGGCTAAGGGTATAGCCCTCGACGTTTTTGCGCATCGCCGTGAACAGCATAGGATGGGTTACGTTGATCCAGGGTTGGTCCTGATTAAAAATCATCTGTGCCTGTTGATAGAACTCGGCCCGTTGCGAGGGTTCAGTGATACCACGGGCTTTGGTGATCAGGCTTTCGAAGTCCTTGTTGCACCAGCGGGCGTAGTTCTCGCCGTTTTTGGCCGCCTCGCAGCTAAGCAGCGGGGTCAGGAAGTTATCCGGGTCGCCGTTATCGCCGCCCCAACCGGTCGACACCAGATCATGTTCGCCATTTTTGGCGCGCTTGAGCATTTCGCCCCATTCCATGACCCGGATATCCAGCTTGAGGCCGATTTGTGCCAGGTCGGACTGCAGCAACTGCGCACCCAGCATCGGGTTGGGGTTGGTCGGGCCGCCGCCGTTGCGGGTGAATAGGGTCAGTACCGTGCCTTCAGGTACCCCGGCTTCCTTGAGCAAGGCCCGGGCCTTGTCCAGGTCGCGGGGCGGCCGCTGAATGCTGGTGTTGTAGCCCAGCATGGTCGGCGGGTAAGGGTTGACGGCCAGCAGTGCGTTGCCTTCGCCGTGGACGGAGTTCAGATAGGTCTGCTTGTCGAAGGCCATGTCGATGGCTTTGCGTACGCGCACATCGCTCAGGTACTTGTGACTGGTATTCATGGCGATATAGCTGGTCATCAGGGCGGCCAGCTCATCGACCTTGAGGTTGGGGTCCTTGCGGATGTTCTTGACCTCATCAGGCTTGGGGTACAGCGCGATCTGGCATTCGTTGGCCTTGAGCTTTTGCAGGCGCACGTTGCTGTCGGTGGCGATGGCGAAGATCAGCGCATCACTGGGCGGTTTGCCACGGAAGTAGTCCGGGTTGGCCTTGAAGCGTACCTGGGCATCCTTGTTGTAGCGCACGAAGATAAACGGGCCGGTGCCGATCGGCTTGGCATTGAGGTCGGCGGTTTTGCCGGACTTGAGCAACTGGTCGGCGTATTCGGCGGAGTAGATGGAATTGAACGGCATGGCCACGTCGCGCAGAAACGGCGCTTCAGGGTGGTTGAGAGTGATTTTTACCGTCAGGTCGTCAACTTTCTCGACGCTCTTGAGCAGGTCCTTGAAACCCATGCTTTCAAAGTAGGGGTAACCGACCAGCGACAGTTTGTGCCACGGGTGATTCGGGTCCAGCTGGCGCTGAAAACTCCAGACCACGTCATCGGCGTTCAGGGTTCGGGTCGGTTTGAAATAATCAGTGGTGTGAAACTTTACGTCGGGACGCAGGTGAAATGTGTATTCAAGCCCGTCCGGGCTGATGTCCCAGCGCTCGGCCAGGGCGGGCTCCACATCCGTGGTGCCGGGGGCAAAGTCGACCAGGCGGTTGAGTATGGTCTCGGCCGAAGCATCGGCAGTCACGGCGGTGGTGAACTGGACGATGTCGAACCCTTCAGGGCTGGCTTCAGTGCAGACCACCAGGGTTTTCGCGCTGACACTCACAGTGGTGCAGAGCAGTGCCGCGGCCAGGGCAGTGCGTAGTGGGAATCTTTTCATAGCAACCCTCTCCAGAGTCGGGTGAGCCAGCGTAACGGCTGCGGCTGATTCGTCGAATCAGCCGCAGCCTTCGGGTTTGAGCAGTTTTTTACAGAATGTTGAACGGAATGGTGGTCACCAGGCGGAATTCGTTGATGTTGCCGTCAGACTGGTTTTTGCTGGCGCGGTGCGTGGTGTACGTCGCGCGAATCGCGGTGGCTTTCAGCGGGCCACTTTGGATTGCATAGGACGTGCCAACGCTGTACTCGTAATGGGTTTCGCCGTCCATGTTCTTCACGTCGTAGGCGGTGCCGGTGTACTTGGTGCCATCGATATCCCAGCCGCGGGCGTGGTAGGCGTTGAACTTGAGGCCCGGAATGCCGTACTGGGCCATGTTGATGCTGTAGGCCAGTTGCAGGGATTTCTCGTTCGGGCCGTTGAAGTCCGAGAGCAGGGAGTTGGCCAGGTAGATGCCGTTTGTTTCGTGCAGGTAGTCGAAGTATTCGTCGCCGACGATCTGCTGGAACGACAGGCTCAGGGTGTGGGCCTGGTGGGTCAGGGCAAAGGCCAGGCTGTAGGCGTCGTTGTTGATGTTGCCCAGGGCCTTGCTGCCGGTATCCAGGGTCTTGTAGTAGTTGAAGTTGGTATTCAGGCCCAGGGTGGCGTTGTCGCCCATGTCGTGTACGGCGCCGAAGTAGTACTGGTTCCAGAAGTCTTCAACGTGGGTTGCGTACAGCGTGGTCTTCAGGCTCTTGAACGGCTGGTAGTTGAGGCCGGCGACGCTGGCGCGATCGGTTTCAACCCCGGTTGCGCCGTATTCGCTGCGGAACTTGCTCAGGCTCGACTCGGTACGCGGGGACACGCGGTCAAAGGAGCCGGCATCGAACGACAGGTTGTTGAACTCTTCACTGTGCAGGCCCACCCCTTGAAAGCTGGAAGGCAGTGCGCGGTTACCGATCACGTCGATGGTCGGGCTGCTGAAGTTCTGTCGGCCTACGGTCAGCGTGGTGTTGGAGATGCGGGCGCTGAGGTTGGCCAGGCCCAGCTTGCTCCACTGGCCGACGGCGTCGCCGTCGCTGTGGGTCAGGGTGCGGTTGTTTGGCCCGGCGATGTCCTTGGCGTCGCGATCCAGGGCAATGGCGTTGTAAGCCGCGACCTGGGTGCTGAAGCCTACGGTGCCTTCGGTGAAGCCCGACTTGTAGTCGAGGATGGTGCTCTGTACCCAGTTGATCCGGCGCGGGGTGGATTCACGGGTGCCGTGGTTGTTGTAGCTGAAACGGTCATCGCGACGCTTGAGCTCGTTGGCGTACCAGTTGCGGGTAGTGCCGCCCAGGGTCTGGTCTTCGACAAAGCCCTTGGTCTCGCTTTGAGCGCTGCTGGCTTTGAGTTCGGTCGGCATGAATTCATCGGCATTGGCCATCGCAGTGATGCTGCTGATGGACAAGGCCAATAACGCGCGGCTGGTGAGTTTCATGGTTGAGGCTCCTCTTTGGTTTCTTCTTTTTATGGCCGGTCTTTTTTTGTGATGACTCGGCTGTTGTAAAACGATTTAAAGCATTGCAAACGTTTGCCTGGTGCAGATTTGGCGAAGTTTTAGCGGGCCATGGGTTAAGTGACCTGCTGAAAGAGCGGTGTTGTTTGTGATCTCTGTTGTGGGAGCGAGCCTGCTCGCGAAGGTCGTTGGCGATACCGCGCTGCTCTTGAGGACTTCGCGAGCAGGCTCGCTCCCACAGTGGCACTGTTCTATTGGAGTAATCAGTCCTTGAGGCTGACACCTGAGAAGGCGTTACGGCCAAAGGGGCTGACCGTGAACCCTTCGACTTTGGCGCTCAGCGGCTGGTTGACTGTGGAGTGCGCAATGGGGGTGATCGGCACCTGTTGCTTGAGCAACTGCTGGGCCTGTTTGTAGAGCACCGTGCGCTGATCGCGATCGGTCACGACCTTGGCATTCTTGACCAGGGTGTCGTACTCCTTGTTGCACCACATGGAGTAGTTGTTGCCACCAATCGCGTCGCAGCTGTAGAGGGTGCCGAGCCAGTTGTCCGGGTCACCGTTGTCGCCGGTCCAGCCAATCAGGCTGATGTCGTGCTCACCGTTTTTGGTGCGCTTGATGTACTCGCCCCATTCATAGCTGACGATCTTGACCTTGAGGCCGATCTTGGCCCAGTCCGACTGCAGCATTTCGGCCATCAGCTTGGCGTTCGGGTTGTAGGGGCGCTGTACGGGCATGGCCCACAGGGTTATTTCGGTGCCGTCCTTGACCCCAGCGGCTTTGAGCAGCTCTTTGGCTTTTTCCGGGTTGTAGGGGGCGTCGGTAATGGTTTCGTCGTAGGACCATTGCGTTGGCGGCATGGCGTTGACGGCTTTTTGGCCTGCGCCCTGATACACCGCCTTGAGGATCTCGTCCTTGTTGACCGCCATGTCCAGGGCCTGGCGCACCTGCAACTGGTCGAACGGTTTGTGCTGCACGTTGTAGGCTATGTAACCGAGGTTGAAGCCGGGCTTTTCAATCACCTGCAGCTTCGGATCGGCCTTGAGGCCGGCAACGTCGGCCGGGCGCGGGTTGAGCGAGACCTGGCATTCGTTTTTACGCAGCTTTTGCATGCGCGCCGAGGCATCGACGCTGATCGAGAAAATCAGGTTGTCGAGCTTGACCTGGCTGGGGGCCCAATAGTCCTTGTTGGCGGCGTAGCGGATGTTCGAGTCTTTCTGATAACGATGGAACACATACGGGCCGGTGCCGACAGGCTTCTGGTTGATATCGCTGGGCTTGCCGCTCTTGAGCAACTGGTCGGCGTATTCGGCCGACAGGATGGCGGCAAAGCTCATGGCCAGGTTTTGAATAAAGGCGGCGTCTACCGAGTTGAGTTTCATGACCACGGTCATGGGACCGGTTTTTTCGACGCTGGCGATGTTCTTGTCCAGGCTCATGCCGTTGAAGTACGGGAACTCGGTGGGGTAGGCCTTGCGGAAGGGATGGTCCGGGTTGAGCATACGGTTGAACGTAAAGAGCACGTCATCGGCATCGAAGTTGCGGGTCGGGGTGAACCATTTTGTGGTGTGGAACTTGACCCCGTCACGCAGGTGGAACGTCCACGTCAGGCCGTCTTCGGAAACATCCCAGCTCGTTGCCA
Source organism: Pseudomonas sp. FSL R10-1339 (assembly GCF_009600545.1). Classification (NCBI taxonomy): domain Bacteria; kingdom Pseudomonadati; phylum Pseudomonadota; class Gammaproteobacteria; order Pseudomonadales; family Pseudomonadaceae; genus Pseudomonas; species Pseudomonas sp. FSL R10-1339. The sequence goes on from NZ_WIVQ01000016.1 coordinate 33,767, forward strand.
GGGCCGGAACGGCTGCGGTGCCACCTTTTTCAAACTCAGCGAGGCGGTTGTAAATGGGCTCGGCCGCGTCGTTGTCGGTGGCGGTGGTGTACTGCGCGGTGTCAAAACCGGCCGGGCTGCCTTCGGAACAAAACACCAGGCTGTTGGCTGCGTTTGCGAGTGGGCTGCCGGCAAGTACGCCGGCGCCGATCAATACTGATAAAACCAGAGGGTTGCGCATGGCGTTCCCTATCCTTTTTTTATTTTTGAGTCCTGAGCGCGCCTTGATCGAAGGCGTACGGTTCAGGGCGTCGATGCCATCAACTACTGCGCCTCACCCGCTGCAATAGACTGCCCTTGGCCGAAGTTAAGCAGCCGGCGCTCAGCAGTAAATACATGGGATCTGACAATCTTGTAGGAATCGTCTTGGCTTCCTATAGCCTCTGATGTAGTCAGATATGGCTTTAGGCTGTAGGTGATTTCCACCGTCCTGGTAGATAAGTGAATGCAGCCTTGTAGCCGCATTCACCGGTCCTTGTTATTTGCCGACGCTGACCCCGTAGAAGGAGTTCAGGCCAAACGGGCTGATCTTGAAATCTTCTACGTTTTTGCGCATCGGTTGATACACCGTCGAGTGTGCGATAGGTGTCATCGGAATCTGGCTTTTGAGTCGTTGCTGCGCCTGTTGGTACAGTTTTGTGCGCTCTGCAATATCAGTGGTGGCCTTGGCGGCTTTGACCAGTTTGTCGAACTCCGGGTCGCACCATTTGGAGAAGTTGTTGCCTTCCAGCGAGTCGCAGCCAAACAGGGTGCCGAGCCAGTTGTCCGGGTCACCGTTGTCGCCGCTCCAGCCAATCAGCATAGCGCCGTTCTCGCCGCCTTTGGAGCGCTTGATGTACTCGCCCCATTCGTAGCTGGTGATCTTGGCCTTGATGCCGATCTTGCTCCAGTCCGACTGGAGCATTTCAGCCATCAGCTTGGCATTGGGGTTATACGGGCGTTGCACCGGCATGGCCCACAGTACGATCTCGGTACCTTCCTTGACGCCTGCTTCCTTGAGCAGTTGTTTGGCTTTTTCCGGATCGAAAGGTGCGTCCTTGATGCTGGTGTCATAGGACCATTGGGTCGGAGGCATGGCACCCACCGCCAGTTGGCCTGCACCCTGGTATACCGAGTCGATGATCTGCTGTTTGTTCACCGACATGTCCAGGGCCTGGCGGACCTTGAGCTGGGACATCGGGTTTGGCTCGTTGCTGCCCTTGATCTTGTCCATCACGTTGTAGGCGATGTAACCGAGGTTGAAGCCCGCTTGATGGGGCATCTTCAGATTCGGGTCTTCACTCAGGGCCTTGAGGTCGGCCGGACGCGGGAAGAGGGTGACCTGGCACTCGTTCTTCTTGAGCTTCTGGACGCGTACCGAGGGGTCGGTGGTGATGGCGAAGATCAGGTTGTCGATCTTGACGTCTTCTGGCTTCCAGTAGTCCTTGTTGCCGGTGTAGCGGATGTTCGAGTCTTTCTGGTAGCTCTTGAACACAAACGGGCCAGTGCCGATCGGTTTCTGGTTGATGTCGGCAGGCTTGCCTTCCTTGAGCAGCTTGTCGGCGTACTCGGCGGACTGGATGGATGCAAAGTGCATCGCCATGTTCTGGATAAACGCGGCATCGACCGAGTTCAGGGTGAACTTGACGGTCTTGTCGTCGATTTTTTCCACCTTGGCGATGTTTTTGTCCATGCCCATGTCGGTGAAATAAGGGAATTCGGTGGGGTAAGCCTTACGGAACGGCATGTCTTTGTCGAGCATGCGGTTGAACGTGAAAAGCACGTCGTCGGCGTTGAAATCGCGGGTTGGCTTGAAGTAAGGGGTGGTGTGGAACTTGACGCCATCACGCAGGTGGAAAGTCCATGTCAGGTTATCTGGCGAGACATCCCAGCTGGTCGCCAGGCCGGGCTCAACCTTGGTGCCGCCACGTTCGAACTGGCTCAGGCGGTTAAAGATGGTCTCGGCCGACGCATCAAAGTCAGTACCGGTGGTGTACTGGCCAGGGTCAAAACCTGCCGGGCTGCCTTCAGAGCAAAACACCAGGTTGGAAGCAGCGTGGGCGAAAGGTGCACTTGCCAACAGGCTGGCGCCTACTAAAAACGGAATGACCGCGTGTTTGAACATGGTGGCCTCATGATTTTTGTCATTTTTGGTTTGAGGGCGACCTTATGAGTCGACCCGGCGATACTTATGCACAGCCCATACCCAATGCAATATGTGGAAGCAGTTGAAGCTTGAAAAGGTGGGACGATCGTACAGGAATGTCGCTTTTATATAACTTATGACGCATTTGATCGTTTGCGCATGGCATTTCGACTCATTTGCTTACATCTGCGGGGGGCTTTTGCGACCTTCTTGCACTGTTTTAGGACAGTGTTGTTACTAATCAATACCCCTGTGCGGGAAACATTGTTGTGAAGGGCAGCGCTGCTGCAGGTAATCACCTTGAGATTCTAGAACGATTGCAGGCGTTTTCCCGGGGGCATAAAAAAACCCCTGAAACGGTCTGGCTTCAGGGGTTGGCAGGGCGTATCAGGCTTACTGCATCTGCACTTCAATCACGCCATCGGCACTCATGCTGACTTCACTGGTGCCGGCTTCGACTTCCGGGGTAGGCGCCGAGTCCATCGCCGGGGCTGCGGCCTTCATCATCATTGCGCTGCGCAGGTAAGGTTGCGGGTAGCCGTTGGTGTTGAGGTTCAGGTTGACGATCTTGTAACCCTTGCCGCCCAGGGCGTCGGTGGCCAACTGGGCGCGAGCCTTGAACGCATTGACAGCGTCCTTGAGCAGCGCGTCTTCGCTGGTTTTGCGCGTGGCATTGGCGACGGTGAACTGCATGCTGCCCATTTTCAGGGTTTGCATCAGATCGCCGGTGAGCTTGGACAGAGCTGCAAAATCGGTGCTTTCAAGGCGCAGTTCTGCGCGTTCACGCCAACCGGTGATCTTCTGGGTTTTGTTGTCGTAAATCGGGTAGCTGTTGCGATTGCCCTGGCGCAGGGTGACTTCCTTGACGGATTTGGCCTGGCCGATGGCTTTGTTCATCGACGTGGTGATTTCTGCGGCCAACTTGGCGGCGTCGGTATTTTGCGCTTCGGTATAGAGGGTCACGATCATCAAGTCGCGAGGCACTTCCTGGCTGGCTTCGGCACGCAGGGAAATCTGGTTGTAATGAATGTCGTCTGCCAGGGCCGGCAGGCTGGCAAGTGCGCCGATGCTCAGGGTCAAAAGGGCAGCGGTGCGTTGGAAGTTGGACATGGAAGCTCCTTGATTGAGAACAGCAATGGCCATATGACTCTAATCAGTGGCCATCAGTTCGCCCAATTACATTTTCGATACATATGGTCTCCACAGATTGCGTAGCAGCTGCCGAAGGAACGAGGCTGCGTTCGAGCGCGAAGCGGTCGTCAATGCTGAGAACCAGATTTAACTAATAGATCGCAATGTCTGATTTCGCGACTGCTTCGCAGCCGAACGCAGCCTCGTTCCTTCGGCAGCTGCTACGAGGGCGTTTTTTGCGCAGGCTTTTAGCCGCATTTTCATAAAAAACACTGTGGCTGTTTGCCGCACTTTTGCCTGCGGGGCCGCCTGCTTGGTTATACTCCCGGTGATCCGCCTGGAGCGCTCATCAGGAGAGCTCATGCTCGCCCCCGTTCAGTTATTGTCCGCAACACGCCAGAACCTCTGGCGTCTTACGTTTATCCGCATGTTGGTGCTGGCCGCGCAAGCGGGTTCAGTGGGCTTTGCCTATCTGTTCAACCTGCTGCCATTACCCTGGTTTCAGCTCAGCATCACCCTTGGGTTTTCCATGCTGTTGTGCGCGTTTACCGCGATCCGGTTGCGCACCACCTGGCCGGTGACTGAGCTGGAATATGCGCTGCAACTGGCCTGTGACCTGTTTATCCACAGTGCCCTGCTGTACTTTTCGGGTGGCTCGGCCAACCCGTTTGTTTCGTATTATCTGGTGCCGCTGACCATCGCCGCCGTCACGCTGCCCTGGCGCTATTCGCTGGTGCTGACCGGGATTGCGCTGGCGCTGTATACGCTGCTGTTGATGCAGTTCTACCCTATAGATACCGTGCCGTTCTTTCGCGAAAAGCTGCAGATTTATGGCATGTGGTTGAGTTTCGCCCTGTCAGCTGCGGTGATCACGTTCTTTGCCGCCAAAATGGGTGAGGAACTGCGCCGTCAGGAAGAACTGCGCGCCCTGCGCCGTGAAGAAGGCCTGCGCGACCAGCAATTGCTGGCCGTGGCCACGCAGGCGGCCGGTGCAGCCCATGAACTGGGGACGCCGTTGTCGACCATGAGCGTGCTGCTCAAGGAGATGCGTCGCGATCACCTTGACTCGGATTTGCAGGACGATCTGAGCGTGCTGCAGGATCAGGTCAAGCTGTGTAAGGAAACCCTGCAGCAACTGGTGCGTGCCGCCGAGGCCAACCGCCGGCTGGCGATCGAGGTTCAGGACGTTACGCAATGGCTGGATGAAGCCCTGAACCGCTGGCACTTGATGCGGCCTGAAGCCACTTATCGCTTCCAGTGCCTGGGCCACGCGCCGGTTCCGCGCCTGGCGCCGCCACCTGACTTGACCCAGGCGCTGCTCAACCTGCTCAACAATGCCGCCGATGCCTGCCCGGAAGGGCTGGAAGTGACAGTCGACTGGGATGCGGTTGATCTGACAATCAGTATTCGTGACCACGGTCCGGGTGTACCGTTGGCCATCGCCGAACAAATCGGCAAACCCTTTTTTACTACCAAGGGCAAAGGCTTCGGTCTGGGCCTATTCTTGAGCAAGGCCAGCGTGACCCGCGCTGGCGGCTCGGTAAAACTCTACAGTCATGAGGATGGCGGTACGCTCACTGAGCTGCGCCTGCCACGTGTCGCCCGAGGAAATGAAAATGAGTGAAGAAATTCAGGTCGAAGGCGAAGAACTGCCGCATTTGTTGTTGGTAGATGACGACGCCACTTTTACCCGTGTGATGGCTCGCGCCATGAGCCGACGCGGTTTTCGCGTGAGCACGGCAGGTTCCGCCGAAGAGGGGCTGATCCTGGCACAACAGGATCTGCCCGATTTTGCCGCGCTGGATCTGAAAATGGACGGCGATTCCGGCCTGGTCCTGCTGCCCAAGCTGCTGGAACTCGACCCGGAGATGCGGGTGGTGATCCTCACCGGTTATTCGAGCATCGCCACCGCCGTTGAGGCGATCAAGCGCGGAGCCTGCAACTACCTGTGCAAACCAGCCGATGCCGATGACGTGCTCGCTGCCTTGCTGTCCCAGCATGCCGACCTGGAAACCCTGGTGCCGGACAACCCGATGTCGGTTGACCGCCTGCAGTGGGAACACATCCAGCGCGTGCTGGGTGAGCATGAAGGCAATATTTCGGCCACTGCCCGCGCCCTGGGCATGCATCGGCGTACCTTGCAGCGCAAATTGCAGAAGCGTCCGGTGCGACGCTGAACGGGAGCTGTAGCATTTGCATTGCGCCTTGCATGCTGACGGCTACAGCTTCTAACCTGTAACAAGACGTGTCCCAGCGTCGTGGGCCGGTTGTCCTGACCAGCTTGCAGGTTGCTCTTTACTCCGAACGAGCCTGAACGATGAATCAGAACGCCGAGCCTTCTGTAGTGAATGATGCTGTGCGTGGGGATTTCATCCCTCGGGTGTGGCGCCTCATAACCCCCTACTGGCGCAGTGAAGAACGCGCCAGGGCGTGGTTGCTGTTGATCGCCGTAGTTGCCTTGTCGCTGGTCAGCGTGGGCATTTCGGTGTGGATCAACCACTGGTACAAGGACTTCTACAATGCCCTGGAAAACAAGGACGCCAAGGCGTTCTGGAGCCTGATCGGCTACTTCGGCATCATTGCCGCGGCGGGTATTGTCGGCGCGGTGTATCGGCTCTATTTGACCCAGATGCTGACCATTCGCTGGCGCCGCTGGCTTACCGAGCAGCACTTCGCACGCTGGCTGGCCCACAAGAACTATTACCAGCTGGAGCAGGGCGGCTATACCGACAACCCTGACCAGCGCATCAGTGAAGATATCAATTCGTTCACCGACAGCACCTTGACCCTGGGCCTGGGGCTGATCCGTAACGTGGTCAGCCTGGTGTCGTTTTCGATCATCCTGTGGGGCGTTTCGGGCAGCATCGAAGTCTTTGGCGTCACCATCCCCGGCTATATGTTCTGGTGCGCGCTGTTGTATGCCGCCGTGGGCAGTTGGCTGGCGCATCTGATCGGTCGGCGGCTGATTGGCTTGAGCAACCAGCAACAGCGCTTCGAAGCTGACTTGCGTTTCTCGATGGTGCGGGTGCGCGAGAATGCCGAGAGCATTGCCTTGTACAACGGCGAAACCAATGAGCATGAGCAACTGAGCACGCGTTTCAACAAGGTCTGGAAAAACTTCTGGACGCAAATGAAGGTACAAAAACGCCTGACGTTTTTCACCGCCGGTTACTCGCAGATCGCCATTATCTTTCCGTTTATCGTCGCGGCCCCGCGTTACTTTTCCGGCAAGATCGAGCTGGGTGAGCTGATGCAAATCAACTCGGCCTTCAGCAATGTGCAAGAGAACTTCAGCTGGTTTATCGATGCCTACGTGACTCTGGCGGCATGGCGTGCCACCTGCGACCGGTTGCTGAGTTTTCGTCAGGCCATGACCGACAACGAGCAGCGCAGCCCGGCGATTGATGTGCAGCATCTGGGCGAAAACTTGCAGATCCATGACTTGAGCCTGGATCTGGCCGATGGTCGCCCGCTGCTGCGTGACGCCAGCCTGCAGGTGCAGGAGGGCGAGAGGCTGATGCTCAGCGGTCGCTCCGGCAGTGGTAAGAGTACCTTGCTGCGGGCGATGGGCGGGCTTTGGCCTAGAGGGGGCGGGGCGATCTGCATGCCCCGCGAGCGTGCACTGTTTCTGCCGCAAAAACCCTACTTGCCCATAGGCACCTTGCGCGATGCCCTGAGTTATCCACAGACCGGGGACACCTACACCCTTGAGCGTTATGTAGAGGTGCTGCGTACTTGCCGGCTTGAGCACCTGATTCCCAAGCTTGATGAGATCAATCACTGGCAACGGTTGCTGTCCGGTGGTGAGCAGCAGCGCCTGGCTTTTGCCCGCGCGCTGCTGTATCGCCCGCAGTGGCTGTATATGGATGAATCAACCTCGGCAATGGACGAGGAAGACGAGGCCATGGTGTACCAGGCCCTGATCGATCAACTGCCGGGCTTGAGCATTGTCAGCGTGGGCCATCGCAGCAGCCTGGCGCGCTTTCATCCGCAGCATGTGCGGATCGTGGCGGGGCAGTTGGTTGCACAGTAGAAGAGGCGGGCGCGCGACATGCTAGAGTGCTGCTTCCCGTTTTCTGGAACCTGACATGAGTCTTCTATTTCGCAGTGTTGCCCTGAGCCTGCTGCTGGCCAGCCTGCCTCTGGCGGCGGCTCCTGTGGCCACACCGCTGTTGCACGGGCAGTTTCTGCCTGCCGATGATCTGCAAGTGCGCAGCGAAGTACCCGAGCAACAGCAGTTGATGCTGGTGACTTCGTACTCGGTGGTGGTGGGTAGCCAGCGCCAGTCCAATCAGCAGCCTATCCCGGTGACTTCGCCACTGCTGGTGCGCTTGAAGGGCAAGCCGATGAGCCAGGGCGCTACCGTGCGTCAGGTGCTGATTTCATTTGATGGCGAAAGCAAAAGCCTGAAAAAGCCCGTGTTCGACAGCAAGACGCGAACCCTGAGCTTGTCTTATCCACAGAGCCAGTACCGGGTCGTGATTGATTTGCTGCGCAATGACACGCTTTATGTCCAGTTCTTGACCTATGCCAATGGCCATATTTGGGCCGACTTGCACACCGGCAGCGTGCGCGCACGATAAGCCTTGGGTAAACTGCGGGCCCCGTGAAGTATCAACAGGCTGGAGCCGGACATGCGTAAAGACAAAAAGCAGTTGATTGGTGACGAGATCGGCGACGAGCAGATCAAGTTGTTCCTGGACTTTGAGCCTGTGGACGCTACTTCACCGTCGCTGCACAAACTGATCAAGGCTTATCGTGGCCTGCGCATCGATGACTTCGGGCGCTTCCTGGCTTTCTTCAAGGAAGCTGGCTACGACCTGGATGGCAAAGACGAACAGGGTCAGACGTTCGTGGACATCATCAAGGACCAGCGCAATGCTGACGACTACATCGAGCTGATCAACCAGGCTCGCGGTTGATCCACACCCTGTAGATACTCTGTTGCAGGTCAAGCCCTATTGTGGGAGCGAGCCTGCTCGCGAACGACCTTCGCGAGCAGGCTCGCTCCCACAGCTGCAGTGTTCCTGCAGCTGCTACGGATCTTGTTTCATGTTCTGATTCACGAGTTACCTTGCATTGGGCTTACGCCTTTGCAGTGCCCCGAATCAGGGCAACAAAAAAGCCCCTCGCCCTGAAATAGGGCGAGGGGCTTTTTATGACGCATGAAACGTCAATGTTGCATTAAGCGATACTGGTGCTGGCTGTTTTAGGCGTAACCAGTTCCAGCAGCTCGGAGTTGCGGGTGCTGATTTCGCGGTACAGGTCGGCGTCGGTTTCGAGGACCTTTTCCCGTGCAGGGAAGATTTCCTTGAGCTTGGTCGCCCACTCGCCCGTGGCTTTCTGCGCAAAGCAGCGCTCGATCAGGTCCAGCATGATCGAAACGGTTACCGAGGCGCCCGGCGAAGCCCCCAGCAGAGCGGCCAGCGAACCGTCTTTGGCCGCAACCAGTTCGGTACCGAACTGCAGCACACCGCCTTTTTTCGGGTCTTTCTTGATGATCTGTACCCGTTGCCCGGCAATCTCAAGACGCCAGTCTTCAGCCTTGGCCTGTGGATAGAAACGACGCAGGGACTCCAGGCGTTGTTCCATCGACTGGCGCACTTCGCTGACCAGGTACTTGGTCAGGTCCATGTTGTCGCGAGCCACGGCCAGCATCGGCCCGATATTGCCCAGACGGATCGACATCGGCAGGTCAAGGAACGAACCATGCTTGAGGAACTTGGTGGTGAAACCGGCATAAGGTCCGAACAGCAGCGACTTTTTGCCATCGACCACACGGGTGTCCAGGTGCGGCACCGACATCGGCGGAGAGCCGACGGCAGCCTGGCTGTAAACCTTGGCCTGATGCAGCTTGACCACTTCCGGGTTATCGCAACGCAGCCATTGGCCGCTGACCGGGAAGCCGCCATAGCCTTTGCTTTCTTCGATGCCCGAGGCTTGCAGCAGCGGCAAGGCCGCGCCACCGGCGCCCAGGAATACGAACTTGGCATCAACGTGGCGAGTATTGCCGCTGTTGGTGTCCTTGATGCTTACTGTCCAGCCGTTACCGTTACGCTTGAGGCCGGTGACTTTTTTGCTGTACTTGATCTGGGTGTCCGGTGCACTGGCCAGATGCTTGAGCAGTTGCTGGGTCAGGGCGCCGAAGTTGACATCGGTGCCATGTTCCACGCGGGTGGCCGAGATGAGCTGATCCGCAGGGCGGCCCGGCATCATCAGGGGCATCCACTCGGTCATTTTGGCCTTGTCTTCGGTGTATTCCATGTCGGCAAACGCATGGTGCTTGCTCAGCACGTCAAAGCGTTTTTTCAGGAACGACACGCCTTTTTCACCTTCAACGTAGCTCAGGTGAGGAACCGGGCTGATGAAGGACTTGCAGGAACCGAAGGTGCCTTTTTGCGCCAGGTAGGCCCAAAACTGTTTCGACACTTCGAACTGGGCATTGATATGCACAGCCTTTTTGATGTCGATCGAACCATCAGCCGCCTGCGGCGTGTAGTTCAGCTCACAAAGGCCGGCGTGACCGGTGCCTGCGTTGTTCCACGGGTTGGAACTCTCCGCAGCACCTGAGTCCATTTGCTCAACAACTTCCAGCTTAATGCCGGGGTCGAGCTCTTTGAGCAGTACGGCGAGGGTGGCACTCATGATGCCCGCCCCAACCAGTACTACGTCGACTGCTTCGTTATGCGCCATTAACGCGTCTCCAAAATCTACGGCACCAAATTGACGGCATAGCTGCCAGGTGTCCGGGGCGTGGTTCTGATTAGCCCCGGGCCACTCATGGCCAGGATCGCCATGTCCGATTCTTCGCAATTTCTTGCAACTTTAGCGGACGCCACCAACCGGGCCTTCAAGGTTCATATGAACGCATTTCAGTACTCGGGAGGCAATTCGACTTAATGTCTAGAGCGTCCGTTTGTGCAACCAAATCCGTAAGCGGACAGGCTTTCAGTCTCGTGCTGTGGAGCCGACTTCGATCCTGCTTGGTGAGGCAATATCAGACGCTAATGGTGCATGTTCAGACGCAAAACTTTTCATTTGCTCGCCACACTCTTGTGAAGTTGTGAAACCCGTTTTTTTCACGCTCTCTTGAAGACGTGAACCTCAAAAAAGGGCTACCGCACGCTGGGCACCGAACCAGTGGCCGAGCGTTGTGGCAGCTCTGGCAGACCATGCAGAAAGTGGGGGTTACGCAATGAAATTCAAGCGCGCCAGCTTCACATGATCTGTGTGGGCGGCTCTCTGTGGGCGGTTTTGGGGTGCCAATACAAGCGCATTAGCGATGTTGCGGGGCCCGATCAGGAGACGTCCTTATAATCGGGGGGAGATTGTAGCGAAGAAACGTGGGCAATTGATCCTGTTAAATGACTTTTATTGGTGCGCCGTTCAGAGGCCCGGCAGCGGGTGCCCTGACGAATGCCTTGCGGGCGAGGCAATACGGGCGTTGGCAGGTAGCACCTGGTGCAACCAGTTAAGACGGATTTCTTCGATTTCGACCCAGCTGTCGCCGACCGGCGGTTGTTTGCACTGCTTGAAGGCCTGGCAGCGACCTGCCGAATCCAGGCGGGCGAAGCAGCGCTCGGGGCGGTTGAAGCCGAGCAGGGTCAAGAGCATGTTCATGGCGGCACCTGTTGAGTCAGTCGTCGAGACTATGCCCTGTGCAGGTGACATACGGATGAATTGGCGATGACAGGCGGGTGACGGCAAGCCGCTAGTTCGCAGGCGTCCGGCACCCTATACTGACGGCCTGTTATACCCAGTCCTGGAGAGATAAGCATGTTGCAACGCCTGTTGTTCGGTTTGATTACTGTGACCAGTTTGACCCTGGTCGGCTGCGCCCACAGCCCGCAACAACTCAGCCCGCAACCTAAGCTGACCACCCAGCTTGCGCCAGTGGGTCGTGGCCAGCCGGTGGTTGTGCGTGTGGTGGACGGTCGTCCTTCCCCAACCCTGGGGACCCGTGGTGGCATGTACCCCGAGACCAGCGCGATCAGCGTCAGCAGTGCCGACCTGGTTCCCAAGCTGCAAGCCCAGGCTGAAGCAGCCGTGCGCTTGCTGGGTTTCACCCCGACAGCCAATGCGATGAACGCGCCAACGCTGACCGTGACCCTGGCCGAACTCAAGTATCAGTCGCCCAAGGACACCATGTACGTGACTGAAGCCACCATTGGCGCGACCTTCCGTTCCGATGTGAAGAACGGTGGTCGTACCTACAGCGGCCGTTATGGCGCGTCCCTGGATCAGCGCTTCGGCATGGCGCCGAACCAGGAGACCAACACCAAGCTGGTGAGCGATGTGTTGAGTGATGCCCTGACCCGTGTGTTCAAGGACCCGTCCATCGGTCGTTTGCTCAGCGAGTAAGCCGGCAAAATAAAAAAGCCCGAACTCAGTGAGCTCGGGCTTTTTTGTGTTCGAAACATTCAGGCCGCTTCGGCATACAGCTCCAGGCGGCTGACGCCGGTGAGCAGGTCCGTCTCGGGCAGGTCGGCATGGGCGTGGCCGCTCAGGGCGCAGTAAACCAGCCAGTGGCGGTCTTGCACGTTAAAGGCCAAGCCCTCGATCAATGCCTGTTGTTCGTCGCTGGGCGCGATAAGGTAAAGGCGGTCCTGGTTTTCTGCGTGCAGCATGACAAGCTCCGTGTCGGTGTCGAGGGGCCACAGAGTGGCCTCTCAATATGACGATACGGTGACAGCAGAATTTAAGCCCTTCTGTGGGAGCGAGCCTGCTCGCGAACAACCTTCGCGAGCAGGCTCGCTCCCACGGGTTTATTGGGTTACAGCGCCAGGCCAGCCTTGATCCGATACTGGTTACGCACCGGCATCGCGTATTGCAGCACCAGATACGGACGGTGCTCGGCCGGGCAGGCGTCCAGGCGGCGTTGCCATTCTTCCTGGGCCTTGGCCAGTTCTTCGGCACCGAATACCTCTGCGGCCGTCGGCACTTGTAACTCGGGGTCGTGGTCGCTCCACTGCGCATACGCCAGGTAGTGCGCGGGGAACAGGCGGTAGCCACCGAGGATATGACGATCCATTTCGGCGGCCAGCAATTTGCTGTCTTCGAACAACTCGGTCACCGGCGCCCCGAAGTTCACGTGCACGCGACCCTTGTAGCCGGTAATGCCGTTGGCGATGCTGGTGTCGTCCTCGCCAGGAGCCTTGCTGTAGGTGCCGGTAGTGGCGCGGATAAACAGCTCGCGGGCCTTGGCCTGGTCACAGGGGTCGTATTCGTAGCTGATGGAAACCGGGGTCAGGTTCAATGACTGAATGACCTCGGCAAACGGCTCGTTTTTACGGCTCATATGAAACATCTTGAGGATCGCCGAATCGGTACGGTCATCACCGTCCTTGGCCCGGCCTTCAGCCTGGGCGATCCAGATTGACTGGCAGTCGTTGCGGATCGAGTGGTTGATGTATGCCGACAGCAGTTGATAAGCCGCGAGCTTTTCCCGGCGCCCGGTGATCGAGCGGTGCACGATAAAGCTCTTGTTCAGGCGCATCAGATCGCTGACAAACGGCTTTTGCAGCAGGTTGTCGCCAATGGCGATGCGCGGCGTTGGCAGGCCGGCGTGGTACACGGCGTAATTGACGAACGCCGGGTCCATCACGATATCGCGGTGGTTGGCCAGAAACAGGTAGGCGCTGCCGGATTTCAGTTGCTCGACGCCGGTATAGGTTACGCCGTCGGTGGCATGTTCGATGGTGCGATCGACGTACACCTCGACCTTGTCCTGCAGGGCCGCGACCGAATTGACGCTGGCGAACTCTTTGCGCAGGCGATGAGCTATAAGTGGTTTTAACAGCCAACCGAAAGCGCCAGCCAGGCGCGGAAAGCGAAAGTGGGTCAGGATATCCAGAAACGCCTTGTCGCTGAGCAGCCGGGCCAGCACTGCTGGTACTTCGGCGTCGTCGTAAGGTCGGATGCTATCGAATTGGCCCATCATGCTCTCTTGTTGGAAACGACTAGGGTTGGTACGCAGGGCAGGGCAAAAATAATAGCCCTGCTAATAGACCGGCGATTATACGCACAAGTCACTCTGGAGACCGCGATGCTTGAAACTGAACACTATGAATGCCCCTATTGCGGCGAGCCGGCTGAAGCGGTGCTCGACCTGTCGGGGGGTGATCAGAGCTACATCGAAGACTGCCCGGTGTGCTGTCGGCCGATCCTTTTTCACCTTCAGACCGATGGCCATGAATGGATGCTCGATGTGCATACCGAGAATGAGTAGTGAGTGAAGACCATGCAACGCATCTACGAGCCGGAAAACCTGATGGAAGCCGAACTGTTGCTGGGCATGCTGGCCAGTGAAGGGGTCGAGGCCCGGCTACAGGGCCGTGATCTGGTCGGCGCCACGGGGGAGCTGCCGGTGTTCGGCTTGCTCGGCCTGGCGGTGGCCAATGATCGGGCGCAATACGCACGGGAGTTGATCGATGCGTACAATGCCGCGTCACCGGTGGCTGGTGATGAGCCTGAGAGTTTCCCCGATGTGCTGGATTGCTGATGCCAGCGACGGTTTATTCATTGCTATACAAAAGAAGAGTTGTGCTGCCCCATGTGTGGACGTTTTGCCCTGTTTCGCTGGAACCCTGCATTTGCAGCCTTGCCCGGTTTCCCGGCGGATCAGCAGGCCCAGTGGAATATTTCGCCGAATGATTCGGTATTGATTCTGCGCGCCGGTGCTGAGCCTGGCCAGCGAGAGCTGGCGCGAGCGCGCTGGGGCCTGACCCCGGCGTGGCTGACCGACCTGTCACGGACTCCGGCCCATGCCCGTGCTGAAACCGTGGCCGAGCAGCCCATGTTCCGCGATGCCTTGCGTGAGCGCCGCTGCCTGATCCCGGCCAACGGCTTTTATGAATGGCGCGGCACGACCCGTAAACGCCCCTACTGGCTGACGCCGGGTGAAGGCTCCTCGCTGTTTTTTGCCGGTATCTGGGAGGCATACCCCGTTGAGGGGCATGTGTGGCTGAGCACCGCCGTGATTACACAGGCAGCGGCCAGCCAGCGTCGCCCGCTGATTCTGGATGAGGCCGGCCAGCAGGCCTGGCTTGACCCTCAGACTCCGCTGCAGGCCTTGCAGGCGCTGCTGGCCAGTGCGCAGATGCCGCTGCGAGAAAGACCGCTGGCCAATCTGGTCAACGATCCAAAACTCAACGCGCCCGAGTGCCTGACACCGGGTTGAGATACGATACGCGCCATCTTTATGGAGACTTTTGATGGGTAAGTTAGCGGTAGTGTGCGCCGTGGGCGCCGGGTTGTTGCTGGGTGGATGCCAGGCGGTGAATACCACCAATGGCGGCGCCGTGGGCGTAGAGCGCAAGCAGTACATGTTCAGCATGCTGTCGAGCCAGCAGGTTGACCAGATGTACGCCCAGTCGTATCAACAGACCGTCAGCGAGGCGGGCACCAAGGGCGTCCTGGACAAGACCAGCGCCAACGCCAGGCGCCTGCAGGCGATCGCCAACCGACTGATTGCCCAGGCGCCGGCCTTTCGCCCGGATGCCGCGCAATGGAACTGGGAAGTCAACCTGATCAAGAGTGACGAGCTCAACGCCAACTGCGGCCCTGGCGGCAAGATCATCTTTTATAGCGGGATCATCGAGCAACTCAAACTGAGTGACGATGAAATTGCCGCGATCATGGGCCATGAAATTGCCCACGCCTTGCGTGAGCACGGGCGTGAATCCATGTCCAAGGCCTATGGCATCGAAATCGCCAAGCAGGGTGCTGGCGCCTTGTTGGGCCTGGGCCAGGACAGCCTGGGCCTGGCCGACACGGTGGTGAACTACAGCCTGACCTTGCCCAACAACCGCAGCAATGAAAACGAAGCGGACCTGATCGGTCTGGAGCTGGCAGCCCGTGCGGGCTACAACCCGAATGCGGCGATCACCCTGTGGCAGAAAATGGCTCAGCAATCACAGAATGCGCCGCCTGAATTCATGAGCACCCACCCGGCTTCAAGCAGCCGGATTGCTGCGCTGGAGGCGGCCATTCCGAAGGTGATGCCGCTGTATCAGCAAGCGCCGAAATCGTGACGCTTGTTGTGGGGGCGGGCTTGCTCGCGATGGCGTCTACGCGGTTCAACTGAAAGACCGCAGTGCCTGTATCGCGAGCAAGCCCGCTCCCACACAAAGTGTGGGTTACACCCAGCCGCTGATCTGCATCGCCTTGTACACGGCCACTACAGCCAGTACTACGAACGCGGTGGCAGCCAGTCTGCGGATCAGGGTCAACGGCAGTTTGTCAGCGGCAAAGTTGCCCGCCAAAACCACCGGCACGTTGGCAATCAGCATGCCCAGGGTTGTACCGATAATCACCAGCCACAGATCCGGGTATTGTGCGGCGAGCATCACCGTCGCCACTTGGGTCTTGTCACCGATTTCGGCAATGAAGAAGGTGATCAATGTGGTCACGAACGGCCCGTACTTGCGTGCGGTGCTGGCTTCGTCGTCGTCCATCTTGTCCGGCACCAGGGTCCACAGCGCGGTGGCGGTAAAGCTCGCGGCGAGGATCCAGTGCAGCATGGCGTCACTGAAGAACGTGCTGAACCAGGCGCCTACAGCACCGGCGGCGGCATGGTTGGCCAGGGTCGCGACCACGATACCGGCGATTATCGGCCAGGGTTTGCGAAAGCGTGCGGCCAGAATAAGGGCGAGCAGTTGCGTCTTGTCGCCGATTTCGGCCAAGGCAACGATTGCAGTAGGGACAAGCAGGGAATCGAGCATCATCAGGTGGTTTCCAGGGGCGGGTCGACACGGCTATGACACGTACAGCCTCCCCGCCCCGGGTAAGGTGTTCGTGTCATAGGTCTTGTCAAACCCCGGTCCGTCTGTGCGGACACTGGGTCGCATACGCCATGGTCTGTTGACCAAGTATGTTGACGTATGCCGGACGAGCTTGACGCTCGTGGGAGACTACTCCCCTAGGACGGAGCGGATTCTGCCTAGGCAAATCCGATCCGGCAAGCTCTTATTTTTCCGCAGGCTCAACGGCGCTTGGCGCTGTAAATCCGGAAACCCTGGCCCTCGGCCTTGACCGTGCAGGCACCGAAATGCTCTTCGATCAGCGGTTGATATCGCAGGAAGCTGTTGGCGACAATCCGTAGTTCGCCACCTGATTTCAGATGTTTCACTGCTTTTTGCAGCAAGTTTTCGGTGGCGTGGTAATCGGTATGCACCCCCACGTGGAACGGCGGGTTGCTCAGAATCGTGTTCAAACCCATGGGCGCGGCGTCGATGCCGTTGCCGGTAATCACTTCCCCTTCCAGACCGTTGGCCGCCAGGGTCAAACGGCTGCTGGCGGTGGCGAAAGCATCCACGTCGAGCAGGGTGACGTTGTTGTGCGGGTAGCGGCGCTTGACCGCAGCCCCGAGCACGCCCGCACCGCAGCCGAAGTCCAGCACGTGGCCGCTGGGCAACTTGTCCAGATGCTCAAGCAGCAGGGCGCTGCCGCGATCCAGGCGACCGTGGCTGAACACGCCCGGCAGGCTCACGACCTTGAGCGGGCCTTCGGGCAGCGGCAGTTCGTAATGTTGCGCCAGATCGTGCAGTACCGGCACGGGCGGGGCGTTATCCACCGTCACTTGCCACAGCTGGCAATGCCGCGCGCTGTCGAGTTTGCGTGGCTTGCCGAACGGGATCAACTGTTTGGACGCGCCTTCAATGCCACCCTTTTTTTCACCGACCAGAAACACGTCGGCACCCGGCAGGCGGGCGGCCACGGCCTTGAGCACGTAGTCGCTCAGTTCCTTGGACTTGGGCAGGAACACCACGGCGGTGTCGAACGCCCGCTCAGGGATATCGACACCGAACTGCACACGCCCGGCAAAGCGGGCGTCGAGCGCGGCCTGGTCGCCGGCATGCCAGCACCAGCCATGGGCATCGGGCAACTCGCCCAGCAGTTCGTCAGCGGGCAAGCCGACCAATAGCACCGAGCCTTGAAAGTATTCAGGCTGACGAAGCAGTACTTCACTGCGCGGATCCATAATCTGCTCCTCAAAAAGGGGCGCAGTCTATCAACTGACGACCCGCAGCGCTGTACCGTTGAAGAACGCTTCGGCATTTTGCGCCAGTTGGCCGACGATGCGCTGGCGTGCTTCACGACTGCCCCAGGCACTGTGCGGGGTGATGATCAGGCGCGGAATGTCGGCCCCCAGCAATGGGTTGCCGTCGCGTGGTGGTTCGACGCTGAGCACGTCGGTGGCCGCGCCACCCAGATGGCCGCTACGCAGGGCGTCGGCGAGTGCCTGTTCGTCGATCATGCCGCCACGTGCGGTATTGACCACAAAGGCCCCGGGTTTGAGCAGTGCCAGTTCGCGGGCGCCGATAAAATTACGCGTATGCTCGGTGAGCGGGCAGTGAAAGGTCAGCGCGTCGACCTGGGGCAGCAGTTCGTCCAGCGTCAGGCGCCCGGCACGGGCCGGACGCCCCGGGATCTGGCCGATCAGCACGCGCATGCCGAAGGCTTCGGCCAGTTTCGCGACCGCACTGCCCAGCTCGCCGTGACCGAACAGGCCCAGGGTCTTGCCTTCCAGCTCGACAATCGGGAAGTCCAGCAGGCAGAACTGCTTCGCTTGCTGCCACTGGCCGTCGGCCACGGCCTTGTTGTAATCGACCAGGCGCGTAGCCAGTGCCAGCAGCAGGCCGAGGGTGTGCTGCGCCACCGATGGCGTGCCGTAGCCCTGGCAGTTGGCCACGGTGATCCCCAGGGCTCGGGCGGCCTCAAGGTCGACGTTGTTGGTGCCGGTGGCTGCCACCAGAATCAACTTCAGCTCCGGGCAGGCAGCCAGGGTCTGGGCGTTGAGCAGCGCTTTGTTGCTGATGGCCACACTGACGCCTTGCAGACGCTCGATCACATTGGTTGGCGTGGTGTCTGCGCACAGCTGCAAGTCACCGAAGCTGCGACGCAGCGGGTCGAGGTCGAGATCGCCCAGGTCCAGTGAGGTGTAATCAAGGAATACGGCGCGCTGAGTGTTAGTCATCAACTGTACCTTTTGTGCTGTGAAATGAAGGCGTAATGTGGCGAGCCTAACAGAAGAAACAATTTGTAATGGAGCCGTGCATGTACTGGACAGAATTTTTGACCGTAGCCTTGATTCACCTGTTGGCGGTGGCCAGCCCCGGGCCTGATTTTGCCGTGGTAGTACGCGAGAGCGTCACTCACGGCCGCCGTGCCGGGATGTTTACCGCGTTTGGTGTGGGCACGGCGATTTTTGTCCATGTCGGCTATTCATTGCTGGGTATCGGCATCATCGTGTCGCAATCGATTGTCCTGTTCAACGCCCTGAAATGGCTGGCAGCGGCTTATCTGCTGTATATCGGCATCAAGGCACTGCGGGCCAAACCGGCCGATCCTGCGGCGTTGGCGGCCAGCTTGCCGGTGGGCGAGCGCACGGCACGCGGGGCTTTCACGTCGGGCTTTGTGACCAACAGCCTGAACCCCAAGGCGACGCTGTTTTTCCTGTCGCTGTTTACCGTGGTGATCAACCCGCACACCCCGCTGTCGATCCAGGCCGGTTATGGCGTGTACCTGGCAGTGGCAACCGGTGTGTGGTTCTGCATGGTCGCGATGCTGTTCAGCCATCAGCGCGTGCGTACAGGCTTTGCCCGCATGGGTCACTGGTTTGACCGCACCATGGGGGCGGTACTGGTGGCGTTGGGCGTGAAACTGGCGTTTACCGAGATGCATTGACACACCTTGGTTCCGTAGCAGCTGCCGAGGAACGAAGGCTGCGTCCGGCAGCAGCTACGGGGAGATGGTCGGGTTCTTGTCAAAATCTGGATTTGCTTCATCCTTGCGGGCTTATTGCAGTGTGCCCACGGAGAAGTATCGATGTCCTCAGTCCACCGGTCCTGGCGCAGCGCCAGGCTGGCGCTGGCAGTCAGCCTTGCGTCGACGTCCGCTTGGGGCGTGAGCTTCAATGTCGGCCCGGTTGAGGGGCAGATCGATACCGAGCTGTCCATCGGCGCCAGTTGGTCCACCGCCAGGGCCGACAGCAAACTGATAGGCGCCAACAATGGCGGCACGGGGCAATCGGCCATTTCGGACGATGGCCGCCTTAACTTCAAACGCGGCGAAACTTTTTCGAAAATCTTTACCGGCATGCACGCACTGGAACTCAAGTACGGCGACAGCGGCCTGTATGTGCGCGGCAAGTATTGGTATGACTTCGAGTTGCAGGACGACAGCCGCCCCTTCAAGCCCATCAGTGACTCAGGCCGCCGAGCCAGCGCGCAATCGGCCGGCGCGCAACTGCTCGATGCGTTCGTTTACCACAACTACGCCATTGCCGATCAGCCCGGCGCAGTCCGCTTGGGTAAACAGGTGGTCAGTTGGGGCGAAAGTGCGTTTATCGGTGGCGGCATCAATGCGATCAACCCCACCGACCCTGCCGCCTATCGTCGGCCTGGCACTGAGTTCAAAGATGGCCTGGTGCCGGTCAACCTGTTCTATCTCTCGCAAAACCTGACCGACAACCTGTCGGCTGAAGCCTTTTATCAGCTGGATTGGGAGCCGTCCGAAGCGGACAACTGCGGGACGTTTTTCTCCCGGTCAGACGTGATGGCTGACGGCTGCAGCGGCAATTACCGGGTCATGAGCAAGCGTTCGGCACTCGATGTGGCCGACCTCGCCGCGCTGACCGGTGCCGGGGTTGAGGTGAACGAGGAGGGCGTGCTGGTACGCCGTGGCGCCAATCGTTATGCGCGCAACAGCGGGCAGTTCGGGGTGGCCATGCACTATGTGTTCGAGCCGCTGGGCACCGAGTTCGGTGCCTACTTCATGAACTACCACAGTCGCGACCCGATCCTCAGCGCCAGCGCGGCGCCGCAGTCGGCCTATAACGCGGCAGCAGGCGCCGGAGGGCTGGCGCCGATGGTTGTTGCCGGCAATTCGGGCTATTACGTTGAATACCCTGAAGACATCCGCCTTTACGGCCTGAGCTTCTCCACCACTTTATCCACAGGCACGGCCTGGAAGGGCGAGTTGAGTTACCGTCCCAATGCGCCGGTGCAACTCAACAGCAACGACTTGCTGTACGCCAATGTCACGTTGCTGCCCGGGCTTGCCGATGCATCGCCACTGAGCGTCACTCCCGGCGCAGATGTGCAGGGCTATCGGCGCAAGGAAGTCACCCGGTTCCAGACGTCCCTCAGCCATGTGTTCGACAACGCGATGGGTGCCGATCACCTGACCGTGACCGGTGAAGTGGGGGTGACCCGGGTTGGTGGCCTGGATAGCCCTTCAGGGCTGCGTTACGGGCGTGATCCGGTGTTTGGCTCTGAAGGTAATGACGGCTTCACCACGGCCACCTCCTGGGGCTACCGTGGTCGCGCCGTGTGGGAATACAGAAGCGTTGTTCCCGGGGTGAACCTCAAGCCCAATCTGGGCTGGTCCCATGATGTCAGCGGCTATTCGCCGGGGCCCGATGCCAGCTTCGAAGAGGGCCGCAAAGCCATCTCCCTGGGGCTGGAGGGTGACTATCAAAGCACCTACACCGGCAGCCTGTCGTACACCAATTTTTTTGGTGGGCGCTACAACACCCTCAGTGACCGCGACTTTGTGGCGCTGACGATGGGTGTGAAGTTCTAGGCCGGAATTTGTTGGGAGGCGTTCGGGCGACTATTGTTTGTGGGGTGCGAATGTTTACGACCCAAGGAATTTTTACCGTTGGTCGTGTTCCAAGATTTATAAAGGTCTAATGCCAATGGCCTTTGCCCCTAGAAAGATTGATCAGGAGCTTCACCATGTTCATTTCGCGTCGTTTGATTGTTGCTGCAAGTGCGGTGGCCTTGCTGGCTGGCTGCGCTACGCCTAACCCGTATGACAACCAGGGCCAGGGGTCTTCCGGGACGGGCTTGAGCAAGACTGCCACCTACGGTGGCCTGGGGGCTCTGGCGGGTGCTGTGGCGGGTGCTGCCATCGACCATAACAACCGTGGCAAGGGCGCGCTGATCGGTGCTGCCGTGGCAGGCCTGGGTGCAGCCGGTTATGGCTATTACGCCGACAAGCAGGAAGCAGCCCTGCGTGCGAGCATGGCCAACACGGGCGTTGAAGTTCAGCGTCAGGGCGACAACATCACCCTGGTGATGCCAGGCAACATTACCTTCGCGACCAACTCGGCCAACATTGCGCCCAGCTTCTATCAGCCGCTGAACAACCTGGCGAATTCGCTCAAGCAGTTCAACAACCAGAACCTGATCCAGATCGTGGGTTACACCGACAGCACCGGTAACTACAACTACAACATGCAGCTTTCCCAGCAGCGTGCGCAAAGCGTAGCGACCTACCTGACGTCTCAAGGTGTGAGCGGCCAGTACCTGTCAGTCAAAGGTATGGGCCCGGCTGATCCGATTGCCAGCAACGCCACCGCAGATGGCCGCGCACAGAACCGTCGCGTACAAGTGACACTGGCGCCAATCCCGGGCATGCAATACCAGCAGCCGGGTCAGGTGCAGCAGTACCCTTGATCATTACCTCGTAGCAGCTGCCGAAGGCTGCGTTCGGCTGCGCAGCAGTCGTAAACCCTGAGTGCGGGGTTTGGCTGATATTGCGACGACTTCGTCGTCGAACGCAGCCTGCGGCAGCGGCTACGGGGGGGCGCAAGACACACAACAAAAAGCCCCGCGATCCTTGCAGATCGCGGGGCTTTTTATTGGGCATCCGGCTGGGGAAATTACTTCTTCAGGCCGTAATGCTCATCCAGCATGCCAGGACCGTTCGGGCTTTTTGGTGCGTAGTCCAATGGCGGCTCGGTGCTGTGCGGCGGGGTGATGCGCTCGCGATGCGGTTGTGGCACATCCGGGTGCAGGGCAGCCAGCAGGCGTTGGCGAGTCTGCTCGTCCAGGGCCAAACGGTTGGCGCCCTCGGCGAGGTGTTCTTGCACGTCCTGATAGCTCTGTGTGAGTTTCTTCACCAGGTTGGCGGTGGTGTTGAAGTGGGTAACCACTTCACTTTGGTAACTGTCAAAACGTTCCTGGATGTCGTCCAGCTGACGCTGCGTGCGGTTAGGCACGGCATTGGGCAGCAGACGAGCAACCAGAAAACCAATGGCGACACCGGCAACCAGAGCGAGAGTCGGCAACAACCAAATCAAGAGCGAGTGTTCCACGAGTCCTTCCTCTATAAACGGCTTTGCTTTACGTTAACGGCTCGGACCTGCGCTGTATACCGCGATGCACTCGCAAATATGTCAGACAGAATCTATCAGCTAGACGAGTCGACCCAATCTGAGGTCACGGAGTTCCCTCTTGCTTACCCGCGAAACCCCTGTAGTAATTGCTGGCCCGGTCGGCCAACTGGAAGCCTTGTACCTTGATTGTGCTGAGCCAAAGGGCCTTGCGCTGCTGTGCCATCCCAATCCGGTACAGGGCGGCACCATGATGAATAAAGTGGTTTCGACCTTGCAACGCACTGCCCGCGATGCTGGCCTGATTACCTTGCGATTTAATTACCGCGGCACCGGCGCCAGTGAAGGCAGCCACGATATGGGCACCGGCGAAGTCGACGATGCCTTTGCAGCAGCCCGGTGGTTGCGCGCCAGACACCCTGACTTGCCGATCACCCTGTTCGGTTTTTCGTTTGGTGGTTTTGTTGCCGCCAGCCTGGGTGGTCGCCTTGAAGCCCAGGGCGAAAAGCTTGAGCGCGTGTTTATGATCGCCCCTGCGGTGATGCGTTTGCGTGACGAAGATGCCTTGCCACATAACTGCCCGCTGACCGTTATCCAGCCTGAAACCGACGAAGTGATCGACCCGCAGCTGGTCTATAACTGGTCAAACGACCTGTCGCGCCCCCATGAGCTGCTGAAAGTGGCAGAATGCGGACACTTTTTTCACGGCAAGCTGCCCGAGCTCAAAGAGTTGGTAGCGCCACGCCTTTCGAATTGATTGCAGCCTGATAAGCGATTACCCATGACCTCTCGTACTCGTATCCTCACCGGCATCACCACCACCGGTACGCCGCACCTGGGCAACTACGCCGGGGCCATCCGCCCTGCGATCGTGGCCAGCCGCGACCCCAACGCCGATTCGTTTTACTTCCTGGCTGACTACCATGCCCTGATCAAGTGCGATGACCCGCTGCGCATCCAGCGTTCGCGTCAGGAAATCGCTGCAACCTGGCTGGCGGCCGGCCTTGATGTCGAGCGTGTGACCTTCTACCGTCAGTCCGATATTCCGGAAATCCCCGAGCTGACCTGGCTGCTGACCTGCGTAGCGGCCAAGGGCCTGCTCAATCGGGCCCATGCCTACAAGGCCTCGGTAGACAAGAACCTGGAAAACGGCGAAGACCCGGATGCGGGCATCACCATGGGCCTGTACAGCTACCCGGTGCTGATGGCTGCGGACATTCTGATGTTCAATGCCAACAAGGTGCCTGTGGGGCGTGACCAGATCCAGCACGTTGAAATGGCCCGTGACATTGGCCAGCGCTTCAACCACCTGTTCGGCAATGGCAAAGAGTTTTTCGCCATGCCCGAAGCGCTGATCGAAGAAAGCGTGGCCACTTTGCCGGGTCTGGACGGTCGCAAGATGTCCAAGAGCTATGACAACACCATTCCGTTGTTCAGCAGCGCCAAGGACATGAAAAGCGCGATTTCGCGCATCGTTACCGACTCCCGTGCACCGGGCGAGGCGAAGGATCCGGACAACTCGCACCTGTTCACCCTGTACCAGGCATTCTCCACGCCTGAGCAGTCGGTTGAGTTCCGCAGCGAGCTGTTGCAGGGCCTGGGCTGGGGCGAAGCGAAAGAGCGCCTGTTCAAGCTGCTGGACGCCGAGCTGGGCGAGTCCCGCGAGCGTTACCACGACTTGATGTCGCGTCCTGATGATATGGAAGACATCCTGCTGGCTGGCGCCCAAAAAGCTCGCAAGATCGCAGCGCCTTTCCTTGTCGAATTGCGTGAAGCCGTTGGCTTGCGCTCGTTTGTCAGTGCCGCGCAAACCACTGCTGCGAGCAAAAAGAAAGCCGCCAAGGGCCCGCGCTTTGTCAGCTTCCGCGACGAAGACGGCAGCTTCCGTTTCCGCCTGCTGGCCGCTGCTGGCGAACAATTGCTGCTGTCGCGCAGCTTTGCCGACGGTAAAACCGCCGGTCAGGTGACCAAGCAGCTGCAATCCGGCGAGCCTCTGGATGTGCGCAGTGACGCGTTGAGCTTCAGTGTCTGGCTGGGCGACACCTGCGTGGCTGACAGTCCGGTATTTGCCGATGCCACAGCCAGAGATGAGGCAATCGAAGCGTTGCGCCTTGCGCTGGTACCCGTTCAAGACTGAGAAAGTGCGACGTTTCGTCTCAGGTTTGATTGCCATTCCCAAGGGTCGTCGCTACAGTGTCGGCCCGTTTTTGTTGCCTTGCTAACGAATTATGACGCCTCTAGAACGATATCAAGCAGATCTGAAACGCCCGGACTTCTTCCACGATGCCGCGCAGGAAAACGCTGTGCGCCATTTGCAGCGCCTGTACGACGACCTGGTCGCTTCCTTGCAGAGCAAGCCGGGCCTTTTCGGCAAGCTGTTCGGCAAAAAGGAGCAGACGCCGGTCAAGGGCCTCTACTTCTGGGGCGGTGTAGGCCGTGGCAAGACATATCTGGTCGATACGTTTTTCGATGCCCTGCCGTTCAAGGAGAAGGTGCGTACCCACTTCCACCGCTTCATGAAGCGCGTGCATGAAGAAATGCGCACCCTCAATGGCGAAAAGAACCCGCTGACCATTATCGCCAAGCGTTTTTCTGACGAGGCGCGGGTGATCTGCTTTGATGAATTCTTTGTGTCGGACATTACCGACGCCATGATTCTCGGCACCTTGATGGAAGAACTGTTCAAAAACGGTGTCACCCTGGTGGCTACGTCGAACATTGTGCCTGACGGTTTGTACAAGGACGGCTTGCAGCGTGCGCGCTTCTTGCCCGCCATTGCGCTGATCAAGCAGAACACCGAAATCGTCAACGTCGACAGCGGCGTCGACTATCGCTTGCGTCACCTTGAGCAGGCCGAACTGTTTCACTTTCCGTTGAACGAAGAGTCCGAGAAGAGCTTGAGAGAAAGCTTCAAGGCGCTGACTCACAACTCCAACAGGGCGATCGAAAACGATGATCTGATCATCGAGAACCGCACCATCCGTGCCTTGCGTACCTGTGATGATGTGGCCTGGTTCGAGTTTCGCGAGTTGTGCGACGGCCCGCGCAGCCAGAATGATTACATCGAGCTTGGCAAGATCTTCAACGCTGTAATCCTCAGCGGTGTAGAGCAGATGGAAGTGAAAACGGACGACATCGCCCGACGCTTTATCAACATGGTCGATGAGTTTTACGACCGCAACGTCAAGCTGATCATCTCGGCTGAAGTCGAGCTGAAAGACCTTTACAAGGGCGGGCGCCTGAACTTCGAGTTCCAGCGTACCCTCAGCCGTTTGCTGGAAATGCAGTCCCATGAATATCTGACGCGGGCGCACAAACCCTAGTCAAAAAAACGGCCTGCATTGCAGGCCTTTTTTATGCCCGCCTCAGGCCTCGGCGGCCTTGAACCCCAGGCGCTGCACGTACTTGGCAATGTCGCGGGCATGCCCGCAACCTATCAGCAGCCATGTCAGGATCCGCGCCTTGTACGGGCAGAGAAACCCGCACATCAGCGCGCCGCGGTCGATCAGGTCCATCTCGCTGCCGATAAACCCGTAAGACGCTTCGGCGGTGGGGCCTGAACCTGTTCGTGACGCCACCAGAACCGGAATTTCCGTGGTGACCTGTTCGATCAGGTCGACCCATTCGACACTGACATGCCCGGCCCCGAAAGCACTGACCACCAGCGCGTCATACCCCAGGGCCAGCACATGCTCCAGCAGTACCGTGTCGGCAGACAGTGTTGCTGGCAGCAATGCGACCTTGTGATGAATGCTGCGGGGCATGGGCAGGACAGTGCGTGCGCAGGCTTTGCGCAGATAAAGCACGCGATTTTCGAGCATTAGCCCGGCAGGGCCGAAAAACGGCGAGTTGAAGGCGTCCAGCGTTATTGATGAGCATTTGCGCACATGCAGCGGCTGGTGAATCTGGCCGTTCATTACCACTAGAACGCCTCGCTTGCGGCTCTGTGTATCGAGCGCAACCCTGGAGGCATCCAGCAGATTGGCGGGGCCATCTGCGCCGGGATGATCGCTGGGGTGCATGGCGCCGGTCAGCACAAGTGGCACATCGGCATCCCATAACAGGTCAAGGAAGAATGCAGTTTCTTCCAGGGTGTCGGTGCCTTGGGTGATGACGATGCCCAGCGCGCCCAGCTTCACTTGCTCCTG
Organism: Pseudomonas sp. FSL R10-1339; assembly: GCF_009600545.1. Classification (NCBI taxonomy): domain Bacteria; kingdom Pseudomonadati; phylum Pseudomonadota; class Gammaproteobacteria; order Pseudomonadales; family Pseudomonadaceae; genus Pseudomonas; species Pseudomonas sp. FSL R10-1339. The sequence continues at coordinate 60,333 of NZ_WIVQ01000016.1, forward strand.
GGCCCAGATCAGCACTTCAAGCAGCAGATTGAAATCCAGGGAGGCGCTGGGAACCAGGCACAGGGTCTCGATATGAACGTCCAGCCCTTCGTGCAGCTGCGAAATGCCGTCAAGCAGTGCTTCGCCAGTGATCACGGGTTGTGCGCCTGAGCCGGGCTGTGTTGTGCGCATGCTCACGGTGCCACCCAGGGCTCCTATGGAAAGGATGGGCAGGGAGTTGTGATTGAGTCTTTGCGCCATGCTGCGTACCTCCGCCAGTGGCCGGTGAAGCCTCTTCTTGTGAGTGCCCCTGGTTGGAGGGCATTTCATCAGAGGCTTTTTGGGCTGGCGGAGAAATCAGATTGTTCCGCTTGGTGTGTAGTACAACGCTTAGATTTAAGCGACCTGATTGAGGCCTGCATGCAGGAACTGCTGACGATACTGGTTTGGTGAAAGCTCTGTGTGTTGGCGAAACAGACGCGCGAAGAAGCTTGCGTCGTCGTAGCCCACGTCATAGCTGATGGTCTTGATGCTTTTGCGGGTGGCCGAGAGCAGGCCCTTGGCGGTTTCTATGCGCAGGCGTTGCAGGTAGTGCAAGGGTTTGTCGCCGGTGGCCAGCTGAAAGCGGCGCATGAAGTTGCGGATGCTCATGCCGTGATCGCGGGCGACATCTTCAAAGCGGAACTTGTCGGCGAAGTGCTCTTCGAGCCAATGCTGGATTTGCAGGATGATCACGTCCTGGTGCAGCTTCTGGCCGCCAAAGCCGATGCGCCCCGGGGTGTAATTGCGCTGTACTTCGTAAAGGATGTCGCGGGCCACGGCCTGGGCGATATTGGCGCCGCAAAAACGCTCGATCATGTAAATGTAGAGGTCGCAGGCTGAGGTAGGCCCGCCGGCGCAATAGAGGTTGTCGGCGTCGGTAAGGTGTTTGTCCTGGTTGAGGTGCACCAGGGGGTAGCGCCGGGCAAAGGTGTCGAAGAAACGCCAGTAGGTGGTGGCCTCTTTGCCATCGAGCAGCCCGGCTTCAGCGAGCCAGAAGACTCCGGTGGCTTCAGCGCACAGGACAGCGCCACGGGCATGCTGTTCGCGCAGCCAGGGCAGTACTTGCGGATAGCGCTGGCAGAGGGTGTCGAAATCGTCACCGAAGGCCGGCAGGATAATGATGTCGCTATCCTCCAGGCCGCCGTCCACAGGGAGCACCACATTGCTGAAGCTGGTGGCCGGTTTGCCGTCGGGGCTGACCAGGCGTGTCTCGAAAGTGGGGGTCAGGCCTTGTCCCAGCTGCTTGCCGTGACGCAGGCTGGCGAGGTGAAAGAAATCCTTGGCATGCATCAGGGTCGACGCGAAAACCCGATCGATGGCCAAAATGCTGACACGCCGCAGCGGCGTGGAGAGTTGATTAGACATAGACATATTTTAATTATTCTTATAGGTGAAATTGGTCAACTTACGGCTGGATCGTCTTATGTTTTTTCCTGTGTGTCCAGAGGTTGCTGCTTTTGTAGCCGCGGGCTTGCTCGCGATGGCATCCATGGGGTTTCTCTGAAACACCGCGTCGCCTGCATCGCGAGCAAGCCCGCTCCCGCAAGGGGGCGGTGGGTCAAGGTGCCGGGTTTGGCTGGTCCTTGTGGATGGCGTCGATACCGGCCAGCACCTCATCCGACAGTTTCAGGTCGAAGCTGGCGATATTGCTTTCGAGTTGCTCCATGGTCGTGGCACCAATGATATTGCTGGTGACGAACGGTTGTCGGGTGACGAAGGCCAGGGCCATTTGCGCAGGGTCCAGGCCATGTTCGCGGGCCAGTGCCACATAACGCTCGCTGGCAGCCACGGCCTGCGGGTTTGAATAGCGCGAGAAGCGGCTGTAGAGGGTCAGGCGGCCTTTTGGTGGTTGGGCGCCGCCACCGTACTTGCCCGAGAGCATGCCGAACGCCAGGGGCGAGTAGGCGAGCAGGCCGCATTGTTCGCGAATGGCGATTTCCGCCAGGCCCACTTCAAAGCTGCGGTTGAGCAGGCTGTAGGGGTTCTGGATCGATACGGCGCGCGGCCAGCCGCGACTTTCGGCCAGTTGCAGGAACTTCATGGTGGCCCACGGCGTTTCATTGGACAGGCCGATGTGACGGATCTTGCCGGCCCTGACCTGCTCGTCGAGTGCCTCGAGAGTGTCTTCCAGCGGGGTGAAGTCTTCGTCGGCGTTGTGGGTGTAACCCAACTGGCCGAAGAAGTTGGTGCTGCGCTCGGGCCAGTGCAACTGGTAGAGGTCGATCCAGTCGGTTTGCAGGCGCTTGAGGCTGGCGTCCAGGGCTTGCACGATATGGCTGCGGTTGTGCTTGAGGTGGCCGTCACGGATGTAGTCGATGCCGTTGCCGGGGCCGGCGATCTTGCTCGCCAGCACCCAGTCGGCACGATCACCGCGTTCCTTGAACCAGTTACCGATAAAACGCTCGGTGGTGGCGTAGGTTTCGGCCTTGGGTGGCACCGGGTACATTTCGGCGGTATCGATAAAGTTGATGCCGGCATTTTTGGCGCAGGCGATCTGCTCAAAGGCTTCGGCCTGGGTGTTCTGTTCACCCCAGGTCATGGTCCCGAGGGCGATTGCGCTTACTTTCAGATCGGTACGGCCAAGCTTTCGGTAGTCCATCGGGTGCTCCTTCGGGTAAACAAACATAAAAGCAGGTTGTAATTTTTTGCGCAATCTGGATAATTGCCCACCTCTTTCTGCAGTGGAAGTGATGCGCCGCCTGCCGAAGAATCTTGCCGTTGAACGGACGCGCTGACCCGAGCCCCCGATAGCGTCTGTATCCGGCTGCCTTTGACTTGTCAAAGTACGCACTATTCAGTAAGATCCGCCGTCTAATTTACAGGGCGGCCCCTGAGGCTATAAAGAATGAAAACTTTTACTGCTAAACCAGAAACAGTAAAGCGCGACTGGTTTGTCGTCGACGCTGCTGGTCAGACCCTGGGTCGTCTGGCCACCGAGATCGCGAGCCGTCTGCGTGGCAAGCACAAGCCGGAATACACTCCGCACGTTGACACCGGTGACTACATCGTTGTTATCAACGCTGAGCAAATCCGTGTTACTGGTGCTAAAACCACTGACAAGATGTACTACTCTCACTCCGGTTTCCCGGGCGGGATTAAGTCGATCAACTTCGAAAAGCTGATCGCCAAAGCTCCTGAGCGCGTGATCGAGACCGCGGTTAAAGGCATGCTGCCTAAAAACCCACTGGGTCGCGACATGTACCGTAAGCTGAAAGTCTATGCGGGCGCTGCTCACCCTCATACTGCTCAGCAGCCCCAAGAACTGAAGTTTTAACGGAATAGTTCATTATGTCGGCGACTCAAAACTACGGCACTGGCCGTCGTAAAACCGCAACCGCTCGCGTTTTCCTGCGTCCGGGTACCGGTAACATCTCCATCAACAACCGCACTCTGGAGAATTTCTTCGGTCGCGAAACTGCCCGCATGGTAGTTCGTCAGCCGTTGGAACTGACTGAGACTGTCGAGAAATTCGACATCTACGTCACCGTGATCGGTGGTGGTGTAAGTGGTCAAGCTGGCGCAATCCGCCACGGTATCACTCGCGCACTGATGCAGTATGACGAAACCCTGCGTGGCGCTCTGCGCAAAGCTGGCTTCGTTACTCGCGATGCTCGTGAAGTTGAACGTAAGAAAGTCGGTCTGCGTAAAGCGCGTAAGCGTCCGCAGTACTCGAAGCGTTAATTCGCAGCTTCGTTCAAAAAAGCCCAGCCTCCTTCGGGAGCTGGGCTTTTTTTATGGGCGATGATTTAGCGGTGTGACAACTTGCCACATCCAGCAAACGCCTATACTACAAGGCCTGTAGCCGCCCCAGAGCGGTAATTACCTTGTAAGACTAGGGGCTTTTCATTACCATTCTGCAAAATTTTTATAAGTAATAGATGCATATTTAGTAGATGCCTGATTTAACAGGCCACAAAGCTGATGGGAGAGGACTGAATGAGCAATGACGGCGTAAATGTCGGCCGGCGTCGCTTCCTCGTAGCAGCCACATCCGTGGTGGGTGCTGCAGGAGCGGTGGGGGCGGCGGTCCCGTTCGTGGGGTCGTGGTTTCCCAGTGCCAAGGCGAAAGCCGCTGGCGCACCGGTGAAAGTGAATATTGCAAAGGTTGAGCCAGGTCAGCAAATGATTGCTGAATGGCGTGGCCAGCCGGTATTCATCGTACGTCGCACCGAGGAAATCCTGGCAAATCTGAAGAAGATTGAAGGGCAGCTTGCTGACCCGGATTCCAAGCAATCTGATCAGCCTGCTTATGTAAATCCGGAGCTGCGGTCGATCAAGCCAGAAATTCTGTTGTTGATCGGTATTTGCACCCACTTGGGTTGCTCGCCTACGTTCCGTCCCGAGGTCGCGCCGGTTGATCTTGGCAAGGACTGGGTAGGCGGCTATTTCTGCCCTTGTCATGGTTCGCACTATGATCTGGCCGGCCGCGTGTACAAGGCCCAGCCAGCGCCGCTGAACCTGCCAGTGCCGCCGTACTACTATGAGACGGACAACATTGTCGTCGTTGGCCTCGATGGGGAGAACGCGTAATGAGCAAGTTCATGGATTGGGTAGATGCCCGCTTCCCCGCCACCAAAATGTGGGAAGACCACCTCAGCAAGTATTACGCTCCGAAGAACTTCAACTTCTTCTATTTCTTTGGTTCTCTCGCACTGCTCGTTCTGGTCAACCAGATCGTTACCGGTGTGTGGCTGACCATGAGCTACACGCCATCGGCAGAAGAGGCGTTTGCTTCTGTCGAATACATCATGCGTGACGTCGAATACGGTTCAATCCTGCGCTTGCTGCACTCTACCGGTGCATCGGCGTTCTTTATCGTCGTCTACCTGCACATGTTCCGCGGCCTGCTCTACGGCTCTTACCAGAAGCCCCGTGAGCTGGTCTGGCTGTTCGGCATGATGATTTATCTGGCCCTGATGGCTGAAGCCTTTATGGGTTACCTGTTGCCTTGGGGGCAAATGTCCTACTGGGGCGCCCAGGTGATCATTTCGCTGTTCGGTGCGATCCCGGTTATCGGTAACGACCTGACCCAGTGGATTCGTGGTGATTACCTGATCTCCGGTATTACCCTCAACCGCTTCTTTGCCCTTCACGTCGTGGCCTTGCCTATCGTAATCCTGGGCCTGGTGGTGCTGCACATTCTTGCCCTGCACGAAGTTGGCTCCAACAACCCGGACGGCGTGGATATCAAGAAACACAAAGACGAAAACGGCATACCGCTGGATGGCATTCCCTTCCACCCGTACTACACCGTGAAAGATATCGTCGGCGTAGTGGTATTCCTGTTTATCTTCTGCTCGATTGTGTTCTTCTTCCCGGAAATGGGTGGTTACTTCCTGGAAAAACCGAACTTTGAACAGGCTAACGCCTTTAAAACGCCGGAACACATTGCCCCTGTCTGGTACTTCACGCCGTTCTACGCGATCTTGCGTGCCATCCCGGACAAGCTGCTTGGCGTGATTGCCATGGGCGCCGCGATTGCCGTGCTGTTCGTGTTGCCGTGGCTTGACCGCAGTCCGGTCAAATCCATGCGCTACAAAGGCTGGATGAGCAAGGTATGGCTGTGGGTGTTCTGCATCTCCTTCGTGATTCTGGGTGTGCTGGGTGTCTTGGCTCCTACCCCGGGCCGCACGCTGCTGTCGCAGGTGTGTACGTTCCTGTACTTCGCCTACTTCATTCTGATGCCGTTCTACACCAGGCTTGAGAAGACCAAACCGGTTCCGGAAAGGGTGACTGGCTGATGAAAAAGCTATTTGCTGTATTGATGTTCGCGGTAATGCCTGTGTTCTCCTTTGCGGCAGAGCAAGGCGTGCAGCTCGACAAGGTCGACATCGATGTTTCTGACAAGGCGGCCCTGCAGGATGGTGCGCGTACGTTCGCCAACTACTGCATGGGTTGTCACAGTGCCAAGTTCCAGCGTTATGAGCGGGTCGCTGATGACCTGGGCATTCCCCATGAGGTCATGCTCGATAACCTGGTGTTCACCGGTGCCAAGATTGGCGACCACATGAACATCGGCATGCAGCCCAACGATGCCAAGGCCTGGTTCGGTGCTGCACCGCCTGACCTTACACTGGTGGCCCGTGTGCGTGGCACAGACTGGCTGTACAGCTACCTGCGTGCCTTTTACGAAGACCCGTCGCGCCCTTGGGGTGTGAACAACAAAGTGTTCCCGAACGTGGGCATGCCCAACGTGCTGGCACCGTTGCAGGGTCGTCAGGTTATCGGTTGCAAGCAAGTACAGATCGTCGAAGACGGCAAGAAGCAGTATGATCCGCTCACCGGCACGCCTTTGACCCATGAAGCGTGCGACCAGCTGACAGTGCTGCCAAAAACCGGCGCCCTGACTGAAGAGCAGTTCGATGAGAAGATCAAGAACCTTGTGACCTTCCTGGCCTACTCGGCCAACCCGGTGAAGCTGGAGCATCAGCGCATCGGTACTTACGTGCTGATCTACCTGGCCTTCCTTTTTGTATTCGCTTATCTGCTCAAGCGCGAATACTGGAAAGATGTGCACTGATATAGTTACACGCAATGCTGTTAATCGTGCGCGCCCAAGGGTGTCTCTGAAAAGGTAACAGTGCAGGGCGGGTGACAGGCGGGGTCAATGACCTTGCCAGTCACCTGGCCTGTGGTTATCAGAGGCTTTCCTTGGGCGCGTTCGTTTTTCCGCTCCCGATAATTTCAACAAGCGAGGAGGACCGCCATGGGCGTGACCAATCGGTTGGCCTGTTACTCCGACCCCGCCGACCACTATTCCCACCGAGTGCGCATTGTGCTCGCAGAGAAAGGTGTCAGCGCCGAGATCATCAGTGTGGAGGCGGGCCGTCAGCCGCCGAAGCTGATCGAAGTGAACCCCTACGGCAGCCTGCCAACCCTGGTCGATCGTGACCTGGCGTTGTGGGAGTCGACTGTGGTGATGGAATATCTGGATGAGCGCTATCCGCATCCGCCGCTGTTGCCGGTGTACCCGGTGGCACGGGCCAATAGCCGTCTGCTGATTCATCGTATTCAGCGCGACTGGTGTGCGCTGGTCGACCTGATTCTTGATTCGCGGACCAAGGAGCCGGCGCGCGTGCAAGCCCGCAAGGAGTTGCGCGAGAGCCTGACGGGTGTTTCTGCATTATTTGCCGACAAACCTTTTTTCCTCAGTGATGAGCAAAGTCTGGTCGACTGCTGTCTATTGCCGATACTCTGGCGTCTGCCTGTTTTGGGTATTGAATTGCCGCGGCCAGCCAAGCCGCTGCTCGACTATATGGAGCGCCAATTTGCGCGTGAGGCTTTCCAGGCGAGTCTGTCTGGTGTCGAACGCGACATGCGCTAAAGCTTTAGGAGCCCTCGATGAATTCAAGTCGACCTTATCTGGTGCGTGCGCTCTACGAGTGGATCGTTGATAACGACTGCACTCCGCACATGCTGGTTAACTCTGACTACCCCAAGGTGCAAGTGCCTGCGGGTTTTGCCAGTGACGGGCAGATTGTCCTCAATGTTTCGCCAACCGCCGTGCGTCAATTGCACATGGACAACGAAGCAGTAAGCTTTGAAGGGCGCTTTGGTGGTGTACCACACACCTTGTACGTGCCTATTGCAGCCATTCTGGGCGTTTACGCCCGTGAGAACGGTCAGGGCATGGTGTTTGACCTGGAAGAGCCTCTCGAGGCTGATGACGAGGTTGAGCCGGGTGACGATAGTCCGCCGCCAGGATCCGAGCCGCCGCGACCTACAGGTCGGCCAAGCCTGAAAGTGGTGAAGTAATAAAAAAGGCGACCTGAAAAGGTCGCCTTTTTTGTGTCTGGCAGCCGTGGCCGTCAGTCGATGTACTCAAACAGTTTGACGATTTTCTGCACCCCGGAAACACCTTGCACCAGGCTGGTGGCGCGGGCGGCCTCCTGTTTGGTGACCAGGCCGAGCATGTAGACGATACCGTTCTCGGTCACGATTTTGATGCGTGAGCCAGGGATGGCGCTGTCAGTCAGCATCTGGGTCTTGATTTTGGTGGTCAGCCAGGCGTCGTTGTTGCGCGCCAGGATTGACGAAGGAGCCATGACCTGCAGCTCGTTGTTGACCTTTTTCACCCGCTGGACTGAAGCTGCCGCCTGTTCGGCCTGGGCCTTGAGGTCTGCACGCGGGGTCTGGCCGGCCAGCAGCACGATACCGTTGTAGCTGGTGACGACGATGTGCGAACCGGTATCCAGATCCGGATTGGCCTTGGCCACGTTCACGGCGACCTTGGTTTCGATCAGCGAGTCATCGATTTTGCTGCCGAAGGTGCGGGTGCCGCGATCATCCTCGATAGGGGTGTCGCGGGTAGCGGTCAGTACCGAGCTGCAACCGGCGGTCAGACCAAGACACAGGGTCAGGGCTACCAGGCCTAGGCGATTTAAAGTCATTCTTCACTCCCGAACAGTTGGCTGTCGATCAGATCGCACAAGCAGTGGATCGCCAGCAGGTGGACTTCTTGGATGCGTGCAGTGACGCTGGAAGGAACGCGGATCTCCACGTCCTCGGGTAGCAGCAGCGAGGCCATGCCGCCGCCATCACGGCCCGTCATTGCGACCACGATCATTTCGCGATCGTGGGCCGCCTGGATGGCCTGGATGATGTTGGCCGAGTTGCCGCTGGTGGAAATGGCCAGCAGCACGTCGCCGGGCTGGCCCAGGGCGCGGATCTGCTTGGAGAAGATTTCGTTGAAGCTGTAGTCGTTGGCGATCGAGGTGATCGTCGACGTGTCGGTGGTCAGTGCGATGGCAGGCAGGCTCGGGCGCTCGCGCTCGAAGCGGTTGAGCAGCTCGGATGAGAAGTGCTGGGCGTCGCCTGCCGACCCGCCATTGCCGCACGAGAGCATCTTGCCTTCATTGAGCAGTGCGTTAACCATCACCTGGCTGGCTTGCTCGATATGAGGGGCAAGCACTTCCATCGCCTGCTGCTTGGTGTCGATGCTGGCCTGAAAAAGCTGGCGAATCCGGGATTGCATGTCCATCTATGTGACCTTAAGTAGGGCGGCTGGTCGGGCGTGAACCAGGTGTTCCTGGGTGACTTCCCGGCACAAGAATGTGCAGCCCGCAAAGCAAAGCAAAATCGTTGAAAAAGGGAGCTGGAATCGGCCTGGCAGCGCTACTGGCTGTCAAAGGCATTCCGTAGCCAGTTCAGTCGGGGTGTTGTGCTGTCCATCGTCACCACGTCAAAGCGGCACGGGTGATTGGCCCAGCGTGTCTGTTGCTGCAAGAAATGCTGGGCGGCAAGTATCAGTTTTTGACGCTTGCGGCCGTCAATACTGGCCAGTGCGCCACCCCATTGCGCATGTTGACGGTAACGAACTTCGACGAATACTACTGTATCGCCGTCAAGCATGACCAGATCCAGCTCGCCGCGCCTGCATGCCCAGTTCTGTGCCAGCAGGCGCAAACCCTGTTGCTCAAGATGCCGCAGCGCGAGGCGCTCGGCATCCTTGCCAGTTTGCTGGCTTGAGCGTTCGGGCATCAGTTGGCGGTAGCCGGCAGGCGTTGAGGCTGGCCATTGGCGAATTCGGCCCATTGCAGTTGACGTTCTACACGTTGGGTCGGGCTCATGCTCAAGCTGCCGGACATACCGTCGATCCGGCTGTCGGGCAGGGCTTTAAGCTGGCCCAGGCTCGGTGCCAGGCGATAGGCGTCGATACCCATCGCATACAGGCGGCCCAGGCTGCCGCCTGCTTGCGGCCATTGTGCGGTCACTTGCTGGCGTAGCGGGTTGTTCGGGTCGAGGAGCCAGGGGGTCTCGCAAAAACGGATGCCGTTCATGTCGTTGTACTGGTTCTGGTCGCCGCTGGCGCTGAATACGTGGGAGGTTGCGTATACCGGCAGATCACCTGCGTACTGGTAGTTCAGCGTGGGTTTGATCTGCTGGGCCTGCTGCGGGGTCGCGGCGAGGAACAGGAACTGCATGTCCTGGCGACGCGTTGGTTCGCTCGAGCCGCCGTTTTTGCGCAGTTGCACCAGATCGGCCACTTGCTGGGCGAGGGCTACAGGTTTGTCGATATGTTCAACGCCAACGACGGTGCCGCCATGGGCTTCCCATTCCTGGCGGAATGCCTTGAGCACGCGATCGCCCCACTCACCGACCGGGACCATGGCGCCAGCGCGGGTTAGGC